>NZ_JBQSVO010000022.1:0-35999 GCF_052376275.1 Pseudoalteromonas sp. AOP7-A1-14
AACCAAAGCTGCGGCTTTGGTTTTTTATGGATTCAAATCAGGCTTCAATTGCATTCATGGGCGAGGAATGAAGCCTAACGCATCATAAACTGATTTAAGTGTTTTTTCTGCGCGGATACTGGCTTTTTCAGCACCGGCTTTCATAATGCTGTTAAGCATGGTTTGATCTTCGCGAATTTCTTTAAAGCGAGCTTGAATTGGCTCAATCATACTTACCACTGCTGCGGCGGTATCTTTTTTCAAGTGGCCGTACATTTTGTCTTCATACTCTGGCACAAGCTCTTCGATAGAGCGTTTAGTGGCAACCGACATAAGTGTTAGTAAGTTCGACACACCAGGCTTTTCTGTACGGTCAAAATAAATACGTGCTTGTTCATCTGAATCAGTCACTGCTTTTTTCAGCTTTTTCTCAATCTTTTTTGGCTCATCTAACATCATGATAAATCCATTTGGATTTTCATCTGATTTAGACATTTTCTTCAGCGGATCTTGTAAGCTCATTACGCGCGCGCCAAACTCTGGAATGTAAGGTTCTGGAATTGTGAAAACCTCACCATATAAGTTATTAAAACGTGTAGCGATATCACGTGTTAACTCTAAATGTTGCTTTTGATCATCCCCCACAGGAACTTGATCAGCTTGATACAGTAAAATATCAGCCGCTTGCAGTACTGGGTAAGCAAACAAGCCCACGTTTACATTATTTTCATGCTTAGATGACTTGTCTTTAAACTGTGTCATACGGTTAAGCTCGCCCATTTGCGCATAACAATTTAATGCCCAGCCTAACTGTGCATGCTCTGGCACTTGTGATTGTACAAATAGCGCGGCTTTTTTAGGATCGATACCACAGGCTACATAAAGCGCGATGCCATCAAGCACTCGCGATCGTAACAATTCAGGGTCTTGGCGTACGGTAATAGCATGCAAATTAGCTAACATAAAGTGACTATCGTACTCTTCCTGTAGCTTAACCCACTGGTTAATAGCACCAACATAGTTGCCTATTGTCATTCCACCGGTTGGCTGCATGCCGCTTAAAACTACTGGTTTTGTCATGATGTTCCTTTGTATTGCTAAAATTAAAAACACTGAAATTAAAATTGCTAAAATAACAACTTACCGCTTAGTAAGTATGGGTATTATATCTAAGAATTGCTCACAGAGGTACTGTGGATTATAGTCGCTGAGGTTTTCACCTTGGTTATAACCATAGTTTAATGCAATTACGTCTATGTTTGCCGCCTGCGCAGCTAAAATATCACTTTTAGAATCGCCAATCATAATAGCTTGGCTAACATCAACGTTTAGTTGCTGACAAGCAAACAACAATGGTTCTGGTGAGGGCTTTTTAGTCATATCATCGCCACACACTGTCAGCTCAAAATGACTCGTTAATGCCAGTTTATCGAGCAGTTTTTCAGTGAATTGACGCGCTTTATTAGTAATTACTGCTTTGGGCATGCCACTAAGTGCGGCTAAACCTGTTTCAACATGCTGATATAACACACTGTACTCGCCCACTTGCTCAGAGTAATGATCGTAAAACAGTGTAGTTGCTTTATCGGCAAGTTCAGTATCTAAATGTTCGCTGATCTGCATATCGCCACTGAGCGCGCGTTTAACGAGTACTTCAATACCATTGCCAACCCAACTTTCAACTAAGCGCTGAGTTACAATAGGAAAGGCTAAGTCACTCAGTGTTAGGTTCATGGCTATGTATAAATCATAAACACTATCAACTAAAGTGCCGTCTAAATCAAATAAGGCAACTTCATACTTCATTATTTAACAGCCTTTAATTGTTCGCGCATTTGTTCAATCACCACTTGGTAATCGCTGTGATTAAAAATGGCCGAGCCTGCGACAAACATATCCGCACCCGCCTCTGCGGCGGCTGCGATGTTATCAACTTTAACCCCGCCATCAACTTCTAAACGTATGTCACGTCCTGAGTCATTAATAATTTTACGTGCTTGGCGTAGCTTTTCGAGAGTATGAGGAATAAAGCTTTGCCCACCAAACCCAGGGTTAACCGACATTATTAAAACCACATCAATCTTATCAAGCACATGTTCAAGGTAGCTTAAGCTAGTAGCCGGATTAAACACCAGCCCAGCTTGGCAACCACTGTCTTTAATAAGTTCCAAGGTACGGTCTATATGCTCGCTAGCCTCTGGATGAAAAGTAATAATTGAAGCACCTGCATCTACAAACTGTGGAATTAAACTATCAACCGGTTTCACCATTAAATGCACATCAATTGGTGCTGTAACTCCGTAATCACGCAGTGCCTTACAAACCATTGGGCCTATTGTTAGGTTAGGCACATAATGATTATCCATCACATCAAAATGCACTACATCAGCACCGCTGGCGAGCACCTTATCGACCTCTTCACCGAGGCGGGCAAAATCAGCCGACAAAATAGACGGAGCGATAAGATATTTTTGCATTGTTTCTAACATTAGCAACCCTTATTAAATTCGAAAATGCCAACCCGCAGCACAGTTAACTGCACTTAATAGCCTTAATGTAACTCAATTCAAGTTATTGCCCAAGTTCAAGCATATATTAATGCTTGAACTCTATAATAACGAACCTAATGATTAATTCTTAAACAGTTAATTTGAAACAAAAATTTCACCTTAAGCTTTTAATTCTACACTATTTTATTTCTATGAAAGGTAAATTAAGTTTGTTATTTAACCGTTTTTTAGCTATGCTCTGGCTAATATAGCGAATTCAGGTTAACGAAATATGCGTGCTTTTAAAATTGGGATCTTAATTGCGACTGTATTAACTATTTGTTCTTTAAGTTTTTTTTCAAAAACGGATGATGCAGTGTTAGCATCAGAACAATGTCAAAGTAATACACTAAATACCGCCACACACACCACATCGTGTCAAATACCGATACATGAAACACGCTCTAGCTGGTTTTCATGGTTAGCGGGTGATAGTCGTAGTGCTCAATTTCATTACTTAGATTTATTAGAGTTACTAAGCAGTAGTCCAGATGAGCAGAAATCTCGCTCAGTCACTCCGAGCTTTTAAATTATGATGCGGTTTTTTAGTGCATTACAAAGTGTACTAGCCGCATTTTTTGGTGTTCAGTCAGAACATAAACGCCAAGCCGACTTTCAACAACACTCTCCTATCGTCATTATTGCTATCGCGCTTATTCTGTTTATATTTTTTGTCGCCTCTATTTATTCGTTAGTGGTTTGGGTGCTAAGTACATAGCCATCAACTCACTGACCTTGTTACGGCCTCCTCCTTTAGGACTGATAGTGCGCTTGACTTGAATTTGATCAAGCATGGCTTGACTGTATATTTTTCGCGTCCAAACGGTATCATGATTTGAAATTAGCACTGGCGTATTATTTTCAAATGCCGCTTGCTCAGCTAAATTAGCAAGGTTAGCTTGGTCATCTAAATTAAAACCTCCTTTAGCATAAGAAGTAAAAGACGCAGTTTTACTCAGTGGCACGTAAGGCGGATCGCAATACACTACAGCATTATCTACTGGTACCAACTTAAATACATCAGCGTAATCTAAACAAGTAAACGTCGCTTGTTGGGCTTTTTCAGCAAAAAAGTACATTTCTTTTTCAGGAAAGTATGGTCGTTTATATTTACCAAATGGAACGTTAAAAATACCTTTTAGGTTATAACGGCATAACCCATTATAACCATGACGATTCATGTATAAAAATAACATGGCTCGCTCGCTAATATCACGGCTTTGATTAAACTGCACACGGTATTCATAATACGCTTCAGGATGATTATTTAGCTCCACAAATAATTTTTTTGCGTCACTAATAAACTCATCGGGTGAGCGCTTAAGTTCATTGTAAAGATTAATCAGATCAACATTGATGTCATTTAGAATATAATGTTTGAATTGAGTATTAAGAAATACAGAGCCCGCCCCAACAAAAGGTTCTACTAAAGTATCTGCATGCTGACTTGCTCGCATCAAACGTGCACGAATATCATCAACTAAGCTGTATTTTCCGCCGGCCCACTTTAAAAAGGCTCTACTCTTTTGCTGCATTTGCTCTTTACTTCAATTTGGTGTTGCATGATTTTACACTAAAGCACTTTGGTTTACTGATCTAGTAATACTATTTTTTGTTTTATTTTATTTATTTGCTTATAAAACGGCTTATTTTTAGGCACCTTAGCTGATAGGGTTACAAGCGCTACTTATGCATCACTAAGCGAGGAATAGCTACCGTAAGTGACAATCCACCATCTACGACTATTACGCTTAGCTTGATAAGTTTTAGCTTGCTGGCTTAATTTATTATTGCTACTTGAGTCAATTAGCGCATCACCAAGGGAGCTGTTATCTTTAATATTTATATCGCTGATATTGTTTTTACTATTTGGCTCTAGTTGCTTATTTTCAGCACTTTTAATTGTTTCTGTTTGTATATCAGATTGAGTCTTATTAGCTTGAGTTACAGTTTCGACAGCTAACGCAGTAGCTATAGATGAGCTTGGCTCTGCTTGATAGTAATCCTGCCACAATTCGGTCATATCTGACTTATATAAAAAGCCAATTATTAGCAGCGTAATAAACAGTAATGCAGTTAAATGAACACGCCATGAGCTTTGTTGCTTGTGCACCACTTTGTTGCTGTGTTCAACAGACTGCCAAGCAAGTAACAAACGAGGATTGCTGTGGTCTTCAGTCAAAAAGGTTTCGAGAAGGTAACTTTTGCCAATCCCTAAGGGAGCTAATAATGCGATGAGATTTTGCCCATATTCAAACTGCAGCGCGATTCTATCAACCAATGCCGCACGGCCAGGTAAGATTTGCGACTGCATTATTGCTCGATTAAGTCTCGAACATGTTGATCACTAACATCATCAACCAGCGCGCATTGACCAAACTTAGTCGGTAAAATAAAACGAATAGTGCCTTTTTTATTTTTTTTGTCTTTACGCATGTGGTGCAAAAACTGCTCACTGGTCATGTTTTCTGGAATATTAGTAGCTAGGTCATAGCGCGTGATTAAATCACAAATACGCGTAACTTGTTGAGCCGTTAAATCGCCGCGGGTATGTGCAAGCTTTGCCGCAAGCACCATACCTGTAGCAACGGCTTCGCCATGTAACCATTTGCCATAACCCATTTGCGCTTCAATTGCATGCGCAAAAGTATGCCCAAGGTTAAGCAATGCCCGTAAACCCGCTTCTTTTTCATCTTCGGCAACAATTAATGCTTTAATTTCGCAGCAGCGATAAATAACATGTTGCAAGGTTTCTTCATCAAGTGCTTTTAATTGCTTTAAGTTATTCTCTAAAAAGCTAAATAATTCAGTATCGTAAATTAAGCCATACTTGATTACTTCTGCCATTCCCGCTGCAAACTCACGAGTGGGAAGTGTATGCAAAGATTCGGTATCAATAAACACAGCTTGTGGCTGATAGAATGCCCCAATCATGTTTTTACCCAAAGGATGATTCACCGCTGTTTTGCCACCCACAGACGAATCAACTTGCGATAGCAAGGTAGTTGGCACTTGAATAAAAGGCACACCGCGTTGATAACACGCAGCGACAAAGCCTGTTAAATCGCCTACAACCCCACCACCTAAAGCAATTAAGCAAGTATCACGACCACAGTTATTCTCTAGCAGGAAGGCAGATATCTTCTCAAACCATTCGAGCGACTTAAATTGCTCACCGTCTGGAATAATAAATGAAAGTGGATTTACCTCAGCTAACAACGCCATTACATTATCTAAATATAAAGGTGCAATGGTGTCGTTAGTGATGATAATAGGTCGACAGTCGCCGATGTGCTCAAGCAACAGGCCTGTCTGTTGAAGTATAGATGGACCAATATAAATAGGATAACTTCGCTCGTCTAAATTAACAGTTAATTCAAGCATCGCTTAGCTTCCTTGATTATTGTTCTTTAAAAATCTAACTTCTCAATGATTTGATTAGCAACAACTTTAGCGCTTTGCTCATCAGTGCGTACAACAAAATCAGCCACATCTTTATATAATGGCTCGCGCTCCTCCGCTAGACGTTCTAACACGTCACGAGGTGCTTCTGCTGTTTGCAGTAATGGGCGACGCTTGTCGCGCTGCGTACGTGCAACCTGTTTCTCGATTGGTGTCTCAAGGTATACAACGATACCGCGAGCCGAAAGTTTGTTTCGAACTTCTTTGCTCATCACTGAACCACCACCAGTAGCAAGTACAATACCTTGCATTTCGGTTAAGTCTCCAATGACGCCTTCTTCACGAAGTCGAAAGCCTTCTTCACCTTCAAGATCGAACACCCAGGCAATATCTGCACCTGTACGACGCTCGATTTCTTGATCAGAATCGACAAATTCAAGGTGTAATTGGTCAGCAATGTGACGACCAATTGTGCTTTTGCCAGCCCCCATAGGACCAACTAGAAATATATTACGTTTCTCAGCCATATCTTTTAGTACAAACGAACTCTAAAATTTGAAATAAAAACCCCGCCTAACGACCTGGCCCCAAAATTAAGGAGGGGATTATCTCAGTAATTGCCGGGGTATTTCAAGTCAATTAGAACAAAAAACCATATAAGAGCTAATAAAGTAACTTTATTAGCTCTTGATTAAGAAAAAACCAGTGTAAATTAGGGCCTGTTGATCTTTGCGGATTAAAATTTGTTCAAACTCGGGGCGGTTTAATCGCGGCGCGAGGTTTGTAACCTAGTGGGCTAAGTAAAAACCGAGCAAAACTTCCGCGTCCTGCTCACGCCCCTTACCTACATCCATGTAGGCAACAAAGAGTTAATCGCCCCTAGGCAGAACCCTTTGGACAGCGCCTGTTTGGCATTAATGCTGCGTTACCGCCTATTTATGGGGAATAACCACACCACATAGGCGCTGCCTTGCCTAAATACCAAACAGACTGCTGCAAATTTAACCTTGAAAGGTCAACAGGCCCTAGTCTATTTGTATTTTTGGAGTAACAAAAATCAATAGCTCTTTCTTTTCATTAAACTCACTCGTGCTTCTAAACAACACTCCAAGGTATGGAATATCGCCTAATAAAGGCACCTTTTTCGTTGAGTTAATAATTTGCTGTTGGAATATACCACCTAGTACCACTGTTTGACCATTCTCAACTAACACCTGTGTTTGAATTTGCTGAGTGTCAATTGCAACCGCAGGACCTGTTGGTGTTTGCACTGTATCACCGCGAGTATCTTGGGTAATCACTAAATCCAAAATAACTTTGTTATCGGGAGTAATATGCGGGGTTACTTCCAAACTTAAAACTGCTTTTTTAAAGCTAACCGTCGTTGCCCCACTTGAAGCTGCTTCAACGTAAGGAATTTCTGTACCTTGTTCAATGCGCGCTTTTTGTTGATTCGCTGTCGTAATACGTGGGCTTGCGATAATTTCACCGCGGTTTTCTTCCTCTAAAGCCGTCAGCTCTAAATCAATTAATGTGCCATTGGCAAGCTTGGCTACATGCATACCAATACTGCCCGCCGGGTTAGAAATAGGCAAATTAACATTTAAACGATCAGAAATACTTGGGATCGTGCCATTTGAGATAGTATCAGCCCCTTCTAAGGTGCCAGAAATACCGTCACTGCCTTGCTGGTCGCTAAATCCCCAGCGCACACCTAAGTCTTCTTGTACGTTATCGCGCACTGTTACCATTCGTGACTCAATAACGACTTGTCTAACTGAAATATCGAGAGTTTCAACCATACGGCGAACGCTTTCAATACTCTTTGCGGTGTCTTTAATTAATAAGGTATTAGTGCGCTTATCAACCGACACACTGCCACGTTGACTAATAATACTGTTGGTATCGGTTTTTAAAAGATCGGCAAATTCTTCGGCTTTAGAGTAATTTAAGCGAATATATTCACTATAAAGTGGCTCTAAATCTTCAACTTGTTGCTTAGCCTTTAATTCTTTAGCTTCTCGGGCGGCAAGCTCTTCAGCAGGAGCAACCATTAAAATAGAGCCATCCATGCGCTTATCAAGACCTTTAACTTTCAGTACTACATCTAAGGCTTGATCCCATGGCACTCCATCTAGTCGTAAAGTAATATTACCGGTTACAGAGTCACTAGTTACTAAGTTAAAATCGTTATAACCGGCAATAATTTGTAGTACCGCACGTACCGAAATATCTTGAAAGTTTAACGTCATTGGACGCCCTAAATACTCTTTACCACCTTCTAAAAATGAACGCTGGGTATCATCTTTTTCTACCGTTAAGGTAAAGATATTTTCAAGTTGCTGGAAGTTATATTTAAATGCCGAATTAGGCTCAATTACAATGCGGGTTTTATTCTCTTCTTTGAATGTTTCAATAGTACTAACCACAGTGCCAAAATCGAGTACATCGAGTTCGTACAGTAGATCATCTAAGATATCGGTATGATGAAATTCAGCATAAATTTTGCCTCCACTTTCGTGAACATCAACGACGGCTTGTGTATCTTGTAAAAAAACTAAAACACGCGCTTCGCCTTTCTCACCACGGCGAAAATCCAGTGATTGAATGGTATTTATATAATCCCCCGCAGCATTAGCAGCCGTATTGCTGTTCTGCTTTTCACCTATCGGATTATCGGAAACATGCAATGAAACAAGGTTATTATTAACCCTTGTTTGGTATATTTTTAGTTTGTCTAAATGCACCGTGACTTTAATACCATCATCACGCGCACTCGTGCTTACCTTTTGAATGCCAGCTTGATTAACTGCAACTTCACTAAGCCCTTCTTCAAAAGAAACCGTTTTAAAATACATTTCGATACGTGCAGGACTATTAAACACTTGCACTTTTGGCTTTTCTTTTAGCTCTTCATCAAATACCAACTGTAGCTCAGTTTCACCGGCTAAAAGTGGATTGTAGCGAACATCATACAGCAGTGGCTCAGCAAGCGCTGACTGCGTCATTACGAGGGCAACAGCAGCAAATATGAAGTGTTTAATATGGCTGTTCAAGGATACTCCCTTATGCATTTTATTCTTACCTTTTATTTTTTTAACTTGCGCCATTTGATCCAGCCTCTAACATTTCAAGCTTAGTCAGACGCTCTTTCCAACAACCAGACCCGTCGGGAATTAATTCCAGCAACTGTATGTAATCACTTTTTACCTCTTTTATTTCACCATGCTGAAGCCCTAAATAATCACCAACACTAACGCGATGCAAGGTATTGTCAGCAGCTTTTATCAGTGCCCATGCTTTGCTATTGCTGCCTAGCGTGCCTTTCATCGCTAAGTTATCCAGCGGGTACTTCTCAAGTGGCTCTCGGGGACGTTCAGGATCAGGGTGTAAGCAGTTTTTTACCTGCACTAAATTGCTTTGAATAATTTCAGGTTGTGGTGCCACAAATGGACTGCGCATTTTTCCAGCATTGTACTCAAAATGCTCAAATTGAGTTAATTCCAAAATAGGCTCTACTTTAGGTGTCGTACTGGCCTTAACTTGGTCAATAAACTCTTTTTGTTTTGTCGTATCATCGTTACAAGCAGATAATATAAAGGCAACTGAGAGCACCAGTATTAATTTTTTCACTTTTTAATACCCTCTTCATAACGATAAGTTTTTGCAACCACACTAAAAGTTAACTCACTGTCGCCGGAGGTATTAATTGAAAAGTCATGCAAACTAACAATACGCGGTAGCTGCGCCACCTTATCTACAAAATCACCAAATTCATGGTAAGTGCCGACCACTTCAATTTTAATTGGTAACTCGGTATAAAACTCTTTTTTGATTTCAGGAAGCCAGCCTATTTTTAAAAAGGTTAAACCACTGGTCGTCCCCACATAGGACAAGTCATCTAATAAGCCTGGGGTTTCATTTGAGGTTGGTAAGCGCTTTAACAACTGCGAAAACTTTTCTTCCATCTCAACCATTTGTTGGCGATAAATATCCAAATTGATTGCGACCGCATATTTTATTTGGTAGGTAGAGCGCAGCTCTGATTCTTTTTCGACTGCACTGTGGTAGCTATCTATTTCATCTGATACTAAGAGGCTATAGCTAAAAAACAATACCAATGCAGCAACAAAAGTACAGCAAATTATTTTTACAATAACAGGCCAATCACCAACATTCTCAAGCTCGATTTCGCTCCACTCAATCTCTGTTAACGCTTTGATATCAAGGCTCATTATTTTTCTCACCTATTTTACCAAAGGGTTTAACATAAAACTCCATATTAAAATCACTTAATAAACGAGAAGATTTTTCTCCGGCAACAATCCCTTGCATAGATGGACGCTCTAATAAGTACGAGCCTTGCACTTGGCGCAGCATAGTTGATAAACGATTATTAGACTCACTACGACCCACCACATGAATAGCACTACCGCGGCGTTCCAGCTTTGTTAAATAGACACCTGCGGGGACAATGCTTGCGACTTCATCCATTATTTGCGTACCTAGATTACGGCTACTTTGCAGCTCTTCAATAAGGCGCATACGTTGCTGAAGGTTTTCTTTTTTCTTATCAAGTTCGCGGATTTCGCGAATTTTCATATCAAGCTGACTGATTCTCGTACTCAAAAAGTTGTTTTTTACATTTTGACCATCACGCAAATTACCGTAAAAAGTGCTCAACAAATACATACTTAAAAAGCTTAGTATCACAACAGCACACACGATAGTGACAAACTTAGTTTGCGATTGCTTACGTCGCTGCTCACGCCAAGGCAGTAAGTTTATATATGGCATGATGAAAAGCTCCTAAGTGCTAAGCCGGTTGCAATAGCAAACTGCGTACGGTAACGCTGCAAGATATTACGGTCAACTTTTGCAGATATATCCATACCCGCAAAAGGTTCAGCAACGACAGTATGAATACCTAACTCTTCAATTAACAAACGATCTAAGCCATCAATCATGGCTGTTCCACCAGTCAGTACAATATAATCTATTTTGTCTTTACCACTGGTGGTTAAAAACATTTGTACAGCACGGCGCACTTGTTGTAGTAATGAGGTTTGAAAAGGTGCAAGCACTTCAAATGTATAATTAGGAGGAAGATCACCGGTGGTTTTGCCTATTTCAGCTTCATCAAAACCCTTATTGTAATAATTAACAATGCTGTTGGTGTATTGGTCGCCACCAAATACTTGATCACGGGTATAAATTGTTTCACCCGCCTGAACCACACTCACTAAGGTCAATACTGCGCCAATATCAACTACAGCAACGCATTTATTAAACGCATCACTAGGCAACTGTTGATAATACACATCCATGGCTCGGCTTAATGCGTAGCTTTCTACATCGACTACTTTAGCATTTAAACCGGCAGTTTCTAGTGCCCCTACTCGCGCTTCTACACTTTCAGTTCGTGCAGCAGACAGTAGTACATTCATTTTACTCAGATCAGCTTCGTTGGTCCCCAGCTTTTCAAAATCGAGACTAACTTCATCAAGTGGATAAGGAATTAAACTATCGGCTTCGATTTCAATTTGTGATTCTAATTCAACATCACTTAGCGTGACATCCATAAAAATAACTTTAGTGATCACTGTTTGGCCAGAAACAGCCACCGCTGCTGAGCGCACTGTTTTAGGTAGGCGACGCTTTAATTTGATAATAATATTTCCAACCGCTTCAATATCTTGTATTGAACGCTCTGATATAGCACCTTTTGGCATTGGCTCAACAGCGAGCGCCTCTAGACGGTAGCCGCCGTCTTCGGTTTTATTCAACAAAACCGCCTTTATGGTGTGTGAACCAATATCTATTCCTACCATCATCGATGAAGGCTTGTTAAGTAGTTGACTTAGCATTTTTGTAACTTGGCCTTTGTTTTAATAATAAACAAGTTATAATTTTTAGTCTAAAAAAATATTATTCATTTTTTAATCAATATATACTAGCAGCCTCCGTTTATAATTGGGAGTCCATTCAGGGAAATATAAGTGATTTTATTAAAACGAACTTTACAATTTTTTATCATTTGCACATTCTTAGGGCTGATTACCCTAGTCAGTCTTTATTACTATGTTAAATCTGATATCCCCAGCGTACAAGTTTTAAAAGACGTACAATTGCAAACTCCAATGCAAGTCTTCTCTCGTGATGGTCAACTGATCAATCAGTTTGGTGAGAAACGCCGGATACCTGTGACCATAGAGGAAATTCCAAAACCATTACTCGATGCATTTTTAGCAACCGAAGATAATCGTTTTTATCAACATATAGGTATCGATCCTATCGGTATTGTCCGTTCAGCTATGGTGCTCATTTCTACAGGTGAGAAGAAACAAGGCGCAAGTACCATCACCATGCAGCTTGCTCGTAATTTCTTCTTAACTCGCGAAAAAGCCTACATTCGTAAAGTTAAAGAAATCTTCATCGCATTGCATATAGAAAACGTTCTTTCTAAAGATGAGATCTTAGCCTTGTATTTGAATAAAATCGAGCTAGGTAATCGTGCATTTGGTATTGGCGCTGCCGCTCAAGTTTATTACGGTAAAACGCTAAATGAGCTTAACTTAGCGCAAATGGCAATGATTGCAGGTTTACCTAAAGCCCCTTCGGCATTAAACCCCATTCGTAACCCCGTACGTGCAAAGGCTCGTCGCAACGTAGTGCTAGGGCGCATGCTTGCTGAAGGCTATATAACAAAAGCCGTTTATGATGAAACTAAAGTAGAGCCAATTACAGCGTTTTTTCATGGCGCTGAAATAGATTTATACGCTCCTTATATATCTGAAATGGTGCGCGCCGAAATGGTTGCTCGTTATGGTTATGAACGAGCTTACAACTCCGGTTTTAATGTATATACCAGTGTTGATTCTAAGGTACAAAAGGCAGCCCAAACAGCGTTAGTTGATAACTTACATGCTTACGATATGCGTCATGGCTTTCGCGGCCCCGAAGCGATTTTATGGAATGTTGAAAACCAGCAGGCCCCCTCGGAAAGTGATATTTTAGAAAAGCTAAAAAGTGCTAACGAAATTGGCCCACTTTTGGCTGCTGCCGTTATGAAGGTAGAAGAAAAAAGCGCTCAAGTACTTTTGAAAAATGGAGAGCACGCCACTCTTGATTGGGAAAATTTAAAGTGGGCACGTAAATATATTACCCGTTACCGTCAAAGCTATGCTCCGAAGGCGGCTACAGATATTTTAAATCCGGGTGAACAAATTTGGTTACGTAAAAAAGACGATGGCAGTTATATATTAAGCCAGCTACCAGAACCGGCGAGCGCTCTGGTTTCGCTTGATCCAAACGATGGCCGTATTAAAGCCATTGTTGGCGGTTATAGTTTTGAGCAAAGCCAGTATAACCGTGCTGTACAAGCTAAACGCCAAGTAGGCTCAAATATCAAACCCTTTATTTACTCTGCGGCTATTGAACGTGGTTATACATTGGCTTCAATTTTAAATGACGCCCCAATAAATCAATGGGATAAAAGCCAAGGGGTAGCATGGCGGCCAAAAAACAGTCCTGCTGTTTATAATGGCCCAATTCGTATCCGTCGCGCATTAGCGCAATCTAAAAACGTGATATCAGTACGTTTACTACGTGGTGTTGGCTTACAACGAACTGCCGATCACCTGCTAAAATTTGGCTTTGCCAACAGCGACATTAACCGCAGTGAGTCACTGGCTTTAGGTAGTGCTTCAATTACACCGCTTGAGCTGGCCCGTGGTATGAGCACTTTTGCTAATGGCGGTCACTTAATCACTCCTTATTTCATTACTGAAGTTCAGGACTTCGCAGGTAACGTGCTATTTAAAACTGAGCCTGAATTAGCGTGTGATAATGAAACGATAGAGCCTAGCAAGCAACCTCCTTCTGTTACTTGCGCGCCGCGTATTATTTCAAAGCAAAATGCGTTTTTAATAGCTGATGCGATGAATAGCGCAATTTGGGGCGGCGGCAGCTGGGCTCATAAAACCGGTTGGAGTGGCACAGGTTGGCGAGCACAATCTTTAGAACGTCGTGACTTATCGGGTAAAACAGGGACCACCAATGACTCTATCGATACTTGGTTTAGTGGCTTTAACCGCGACATAATGACCACTGTTTGGGTGGGCTTTGATAACCCCGGTAATCCATTAGGACGCTCAACATATAACAGCAACCTTGATAGCGGACAAATATCAGGTGCAGAGTCTGGCGCTAAAACTGCCCAGCCTGCGTGGATTGATTATATGAAGTTTGCCCTTAAAGATAAACCTGAAGCGCCAATAGAGCCGCCTGAAGGCCTTGTATCAGTGCGTATCGACTTAGCTACTGGATTGTTAAGCCACAAAAACGATTACACCAGTCGATTTGAGTACTTTACTAAAGGCACCTCGCCTACCAAGTATGTATTGCAGCAACCGGTCAATGTTTTTGAAGAAGAAACCAAAACAGAAGAAGAACTGTTTTAATTCAACGGCAAAACTTAAGTTAACAAACAAAAATGCCAGCATATTGCTGGCATTTTTATTAGGATAATTATGTTGCTTATTGAAGATTTTGTACAAGCCAATATAAATCAGAGTGAACACCTGCTGCAGTCACTTCTTTACCCGCACCGGGGCCTTGTATTACTAACGCGTTATCGCTGTACCACTGACTATTAATAACAAAGATGTTATCGCCGGGAGTTAAGTTCGCAAGTGCATCGCTTTTTTGCACACTGACTAAGCCCACTTCTGCCGCGACTTTACCATTAATTAAACTTAGTGCGCCGGTGTAACGTAGCACTTCATTTTTAGCTTTTGCAGCAGCAGCTTTTTCAGCCACAAAAGTATCGAGTAGGTCTTTATTATCTAAAAATGACTGCCAGTCACCACCCGCTAATTGCTCAGGCATTAGTGGCGTTAGCGCGATATCATCAAGCTCTAAGGTTAAGCCAACCTCACGAGCAAGTATTAATAACTTACGCTGCATGTCGCGGCCAGATAAGTCTTCACGTGGATCTGGCTCAGTAAAGCCCATTTTTTGCGCTTCCAATACTAACTCTGAAAATGGCTGACTGCCATCATAGCTGCTACATAGCCATGAGAGCGTGCCTGAAAAAACCCCTTCAATATGAGTGATTTTATCGCCACTATTTTGTAAATCAGCTAAGGTAAAATTAATCGGTAAGCCCGCACCAACACTCGTGTTATAGCGCCATAGTAAATTACGCTCAGTTAAGTTATTTCGAAGTGCTTGATACCAGCTGTTATCTGCAGTACCTGCATATTTATTAGCACTTATTAAGTGGCAATCTAAATCAACAAAAGCTGGATAAAGTAGGCTAAAACCTTCACTGGCGGTGATATCAATCACCACTTTATGTTCGTAATCAAGCTCGCTAATATGCGCGAGCAATTCATCTTGCTGATAGTTAACCGCTTCATTTTGCCATTGTGTTTTCCAGCTCGTTAAATTAATACCACTTGGGCTAAATAGCATCTGCTCAGAGCGAAGCAAACCCACAAGCTTAATATTAAATTGCGCTGACAATCGCATTAGTTGCTGCTCAAGCTGTTCAATAAAGGTTTCGCCCACATTGCCAAGACCGGCGATAATAAGCGCTAATTCTTGGCTTTTATTAATTAACTTATCATGCAAAATACTCAGTACATCACTAGTGAGCTTTTGGTCGGTAAGCGTTAATAGGTAATCTTGATCTTGATGACTAAAACGCGTCACGATGCTTTGTTCACTAAGTACTGTTACAGCTTGCTCTGCTAGGTGCTTAATATCCGCTTCTGGCGCTACAACCGCACAACCATTGAGGTTTGACTCAATAATATTAACCCGCCCAGTTAAATAGTTAACCACTTGGTGAGTAGCAAGCGCTGGAACTAATAAATAAGTGTCACCACTTTTGCTAAAGTGATGCAAACTATGTTGAATCAACTGGCTCAACTCACCTACTTCGCCCGCCTTTAACTTATCCACTCGCAATAAATCAATATTTTCTAGGGTAGTAATAAAGCGCTTTGCTTTACAAAAACCTTCTTTGACAATTTCGGTAGAGCTGGCATCGCAGTCATAACTACTGCGTACCAGTAATTTAGTACCTGTGTTTTTAAGTGGCGACAATGTTTTTGCATGCAGCACAGGATTACCTAAACGTGCTAATAAGTTAGCTTGTCCACGGCATACTTTAGAATACTTAATCGCTTTATTAACTTTGCGCGGATCAGTACTAAATACACCTTGCGTGTCAGTCCAAATTGAAACCTGTTTTGCTTGGCAATAATAGCCCAATAATGTTGCACTGTAATCACTACCATTACGACCAAGAGTTACTGCGTTACCTTGGCAATCAGCAGCGATAAAACCAGTAACCACATTAATTTGATGCTTATTGATTAACTCACTACATTGCTGTTGGTTTTTTTGATGTAATAACTGACCGTCATTCAAAGTGAATAGCTGACGAGCATCTATCGCTCCCGCTTCAATACCTAACTCAACTAGGTAAGCCGCTAATAAACGCGCTGACCACAATTCACCGTGCGCTAATAATGTTGCCTCGTGTAAATTATTGCTATGTGCCAATTCACTAATAGCAGCAAGCTCTTGATTGAGCAAGCTAAGTAATTTTTGTTTTTGTGCGCCTTTTAATAACGACTCAATCAACGAACGTTGGTGATTATCTAATAATAAAATAATATCACTTTGGGCTTGGTTATCCTCATGCTGATAACTATGCCAAAGCTTAACGAGTGTATCGGTTGTTTTACCCGCTGCAGAAACGACTATGCAGTCGCCCGATTGGCTATTAGCTAATACAATATTCGCAACCGCCTGATAACGTTCAGGAGAGCTTAAGCTAGAACCACCAAATTTATGAACAACATCTACCATATTATTACCATAGTGCCGTATGAGCAGCCGTTAATGCAAAGCTGCTATAAGTTGAGGATTGCGCTGTTTTCGCTTGCTCTTTGGTGTCTTGAGTTGCTTGCTGCAGCCCTTGACCAGGTTTAACTTTATTAAATACACGGTCTAAATCAGCCAGTAAATCTTTTACATCTTCAATACCTACTGACATACGGATAAGCGTATCGCCAACGCCCGCTTCTAAACGTGCTTTTGGTTCCATGCCTGCGTGAGTCATAGTGGCAGGATGACAAATTAAGCTCTCTACTCCCCCCAGAGACTCTGCTAAACTAAATTCTTTAAGGCTAGTTAAAAACGCTGCTGCATCATTAACATCACCTTTAATATCAAAACTCACCATACCACCAAAACCACGCTGCTGCGCTTTAGCAAGCTCATGTTGCGGATGAGATGCAAGGCCAGGATAATAAACTTGGCTAACAAACGGTGAACACTCGAGATACTCGGCAATCGTGAAAGCATTTTCTTGGTGTTGCTTTAAACGTACATTAAGCGTACGCAGGCCGCGTAGCGTTAGATAGCTATCAAATGGTGCGCCAGTAATACCTATATTGTTTGCCCACCAAGCAAGCTCATCACCTAACTCTTGAGTAGCTGCAATCACAGCACCGCCCACAACGTCAGAATGACCATTAATATATTTAGTGGTTGAATGCACTATAATATCAACTCCAAACTCAATAGGATTTTGTAAAGCTGGCGATAAAAAGGTATTGTCTGCGCCCACTAATGCGCCACACTGCTTTGCAATTGTGGTAATCGCTTTTATATCGGTTAAGCGTAAAATTGGGTTACTGGGGGTTTCAATCCAAATTAGTTTTGGTTTTATTTCAAGAATTTTTTGGTGATTTTCAGCTTTGGTTAAATCCAAAACCTCAAGCTTCAACAAGCCTCGCTTAGCAAGTGAAGTAAATAATCGGTAGCTGCCACCGTAACAGTCATGCGGTATTACCAGTGTATCGTCGCTGTTAAGCAGTTGCGTAGCTAAATGGACCGCTGACATACCGGTTGCAGTAATAATGCCTTTAGCACCGCCTTCAAGCTCGGCTAGGGTTTCAGCTAAGATGTCACGATTTGGGTTACCGCTGCGACCATAATCATAAGCACGCTTAGTGTCAAAGTCAGCAAATGAGTAGGTGGTCGATAAATAAAGCGGCGGTACAACTGCGCCATGGTGTTTATCGGCATCAATGCCACTACGCACTGTAATGGTTGCTTTGTTTTTTTGACTCATATCGTCACCTATATAATTGGATGTTTAGACGTCTAAAAGGTTAGGTGATCAAATATAAGAAGTCAAAGCATTTATAGCGTTATTAGACGAATATACAGCAGTAAAAACTTTTAACCTCCTAGATGGCTAAACAACAAGTATTTGACTATCTTGTTTAACAAGATAGAATTTCGGCATCTTTGCGTAGCAAAGGCTATGCAAACAATTAATAACCTGAGGCAACGATACATCTTATGGCTAAATGGAATGGTGAATATATTCACCCATACGCAGAACACGGGAAAAAATCAGAGCAAGTTAAAAAGATCACCGTTTCGATCCCGCTAAATGTATTAAAAGTTTTAACTGACGAGCGTACTCGCCGCCAAATTAATAACTTACGACATGCAACTAATAGCGAACTACTGTGTGAGGCATTCTTGCATGCTTTTACCGGCCAACCTTTACCAAATGATGAAGACTTACGTAAAGATAACGCTGAAAAAGTGCCTGAAGAAGTGAAGAAAATAATGCAAGAAATGGGACTAGAAGTGCCCATCTTAAGCGAAGAGTAGCTCTATAATAAGCATAAAAAAACCTCAGCGACGTAAATTACTGAGGTTTTTTAATATTAACTTTACGCCATGTAGTTGTCTGGCATATCTATTTGCGCTACACCCGAATCTATCGCTGCTTGCGCAACCGCTTTAGCGATGCGTGGCAATAAACGCGGATCCATTGGCTTAGGGATAATATAAGTTGCACCAAACTCTAAACTATCAACGCCAGAAGCCTTTATCACCTCTGCAGGTACTGGTTCTTTAGCAATACTACGAATAGCATCCACGGCGGCAATTTTCATCTCGTCATTAATCACAGTTGCGCGTACATCTAATGCGCCTCTAAAGATAAACGGGAAACATAAAACATTGTTTACTTGGTTTGGATAATCAGAACGCCCTGTTGCCATAATTAAATCATTACGCGCATTGTGAGCCACCACCGGAGAAATTTCTGGATCTGGGTTCGAACAAGCAAATACCACGGGTCTGTCTGCCATTAGTTTTAAATCTTCAGCAGATAATAAGTTAGGACCCGACACACCAACAAACACATCAGCGTCTTCAATAACATCCTGTAAGGTGCGCTTATCCGTATTGTTAGCAAATAATTGCTTATACTCGTTCAGGTCATCGCGGCGTGTGTGAATAACACCTTTACGATCAAGCATATAAATATGTTCACGCAGGGCACCACATTTAATTAATAGCTCCATACAGGCAACTGCGGCAGCGCCTGCACCTAAACATACGATAATAGCATCTTCGATATCTTTACCTTGTACTTCAAGTGCGTTGATCATACCAGCAGCAGTGACAATCGCGGTGCCGTGTTGGTCATCATGAAACACTGGAATGCTACAACGCTCAATTAAGGCTTTTTCGATTTCAAAACACTCGGGAGCTTTAATATCTTCTAAATTGATACCTCCAAAGGTATCGGCGATATTAGCCACAGTATTGATAAAGTCTTCTGTTGTGCGGTGCTTTACTTCAATATCAATTGAATCCAAACCTGCAAAACGCTTGAATAATAGTGCTTTACCTTCCATAACAGGTTTTGAAGCAAGCGGACCTAAATTACCCAATCCTAAAATAGCAGTACCGTTTGTGATCACCGCAACCGTATTACCTTTGCCAGTATATTTATAAGCATTAGCAGGATCAGCGGCAATTTCGCGTACAGGCTCTGCAACACCGGGGCTATAAGCGAGCGCTAAATCATGGACTGTTTCAGCAGGCTTGGTAAGCTCGATACTGATTTTTCCTGGAACGGGATGGGCATGGTAATGTAGTGCTTTTTCACGAAAATCTGACATAACGCGATTTTATCCTGCAAAGTTAAAGTGAGAGAGAGTTGCTTTTGTTAGAACCATACCTATATTATAATTAAATTCAAGCAATATCAGGTCTATCCTGTTATAAGCTATATTCGTTAATTTTATGCGTTTTGGCTACAATCTTCACCAAAAAAAACATAATTTAAACTAATATAAATTCATAATTTAGTTATATTAACCAATATATTTTTACTAAAAAATACACTTCAAGGCACACTTAGCAGTAATACCTTACTTACATTCATAATTAAGAAGTTAGAACCATATAGCAACAAGATAACTACATTTTGTGTTTTAATGACGACTATATTTTTATATAAACTGATTAAAATATAAAAACAAAAGTACACTTTGTCTGCACCACAATAAATATAGCCAGTATAAAGAAGATAAATAGTTATGTAGGAGAAACCACGTGGGCAAGATTAAATGGCAGGAAATTTAGGTATAAAAAAAGCACCCTAAGGTGCTTCTTTCAACTAAACAGCAATAATTATTTTTTGCTGCTAAGTGCACCGAAGCGCTTGTTGAAACGATCAACACGGCCACCAGTGTCTAAAATCTTTTGCTTACCAGTATAAAACGGGTGACAAGCTGAACAAACGTCTAAGTGAATATCTTTACAAAGAGTTGAGCTTGTTTCGAATTTATTTCCGCACGAACAAGTTGCTGAAATTACTTCGTACTTAGGGTGTATACCTTTTTTCATAGAAACCTCTAGTTAAGGCCGCATCGCTCTCCAAACCCGAAGTCTGGTACCATACGTCGATTAAAACAAATTAGTTAGGGCGCGTATTCTATTCAACAAGCCTGTCCGCCACAAGCTTTATATGTGATTTTTACTAAAAAACTTATTAAAAAGTAACCAATCACTTTAACTTAGGTTATTTGTTGGTATGTTTTTACAAGTATTTTTAGTACATTAAGAGATTAGTTTATCGGTGAGTTATTTATGAGTTTTGTTGAAGTTGCTATAAAAGTTCCGTTACACCGAACCTTTGATTATAAAATTGACGAACAACAACCACCGTTAACGCCAGGCATGCGTGTCACCGTCTCATTTGGTAATCAAAAAAAGGTCGCAGTGGTACTCGCACTTAAAAATACGACTGACGTGCCAGATAATAAAATCAAACAGATTATCGAAGTCATTGATGACCAACCTATTTTAAGTACGCAACACCTTGATTTACTCAAGTTCACGGCCCGCTACTATTGCTACCCACTAGGCGAAACGATTCATATAGCGCTTCCAGCGGCGCTGCGTCAAGGGCAATGCGCTGATAAAACCAGTATCAGTATGGTATCGCTTAGCGAAAAAGGCGAAAAGCTGCCATCACTTAAAGCTAAAACCCAATTAAACCTACTCAAGCAACTTGCCAATTCAGGCAAGTCGTCGCTCACAGAATTAAAAGCGCTGGGCTTTACTAAAAAAACCATCGACAGCTTAGTAACTAAAGGACTAATTGAGCAAAGCATTGAATACGACAATCAATGGCAGCAAGTAGCCCCAACAATCGGCACTAAACCAACCCTCAATAAAGAACAAGCGGTTGCCTGCACCAGTATTAATCAAAGTAACGGGTTTAACAGCTTTTTACTTGAAGGCGTAACCGGTAGCGGTAAAACAGAGGTGTACTTACAATGCCTTGAAAATGTATTACAACGGGGTGAGCAAGCGTTAGTATTAGTCCCTGAAATTGGCCTAACACCGCAAACTGTTAACCGTTTTCGTCGCCGTTTTCCAGACACGCCAATAATGCTTTGGCACTCAGCACTGACCGATAATGAACGTTTACAAACGTGGCGGTTTTGTGAGAAAGGTAGTTGTGCAATCGTAATTGGCACTCGCTCTAGCATCTTTTTGCCATTTTTAAAGCTCGGCATGATTGTCGTTGATGAAGAGCACGACAGCTCATTTAAACAACAAGATACCTTACGCTATCATGCTCGTGATTTAGCGGCTTATCGTGCTTATAGACATAAAATACCGCTAATATTGGGCAGTGCCACTCCAGCTCTTGAAACGCTACATAAAGCACTGAACAATAAATACCAATTGCTTAGTTTAACTGAGCGAGCACAAACCAGCACTGACAATCAGTTTCAACTTATCGACATGAAAGGCCAGCCCGATCAAGCCGGGATAGCCCATGCGAGCCTGGCCTTTATGCGCCAACATTTAGCGCGCGGTAAACAAGTAATGGTTTTTTTAAACCGCCGAGGCTTTGCCCCCACATTAATATGTCACGAGTGTGGCTGGCTAAGTGAGTGCTCACGTTGCAGCACCAGTGCTACATTTCATAAAGCCATTGGCCAAATGATTTGCCATCACTGCGGCGAACAAAACAATGTGCCTCATCAATGCCCCGATTGTGGTAGTACACAAATATTTCCTAATGGTAAAGGCACTGAGCAAATTGAAGAGTTTTTAATGACTGAATTTCCAGAAACGCCAATTAGCCGTATAGACCGCGACTCTACACGACGTAAAGGCAGCCTTGAAAAGGCGCTGGATGACATAAATCAAGGCGGCGCCCGTTTATTAGTCGGTACACAAATGCTGGCGAAAGGCCACCACTTTGCTGACGTTAGTTTAGTGCTAATTTTAGATGTGGATAGCGGCTTATATTCGTGTGACTTTCGCGCCACCGAACATTTAGCTCAACTCGTTACTCAAGTGGCAGGACGTGCTGGACGTAGTGGCGAACCCGGACAAGTATTACTACAAACCCATTTCCCTGAGCACCCATTATTACAAGATTTAGTAAATAATGGTTACCAAGACTTTGCACGCTTTGCACTACAAGAACGCAATGATGCAGAACTCCCCCCCGTCACTAATATGGCTATTGTTCGTGCTGAAGGTCACAACATTAAGCAAGTCGTCGATTTTTTAACGGATTTGGTTCCTGTTCAAGGCCTATCTGGTATACAATTGCTCGGTCCAATTCCTGCGCCGCTTGAGCGAGTAGCAGGTAAGTATCGTTTTCAATTACATATTCAAGCGCACGATCGCCCTCTTTTACATCAATATCTCGCGCAAATGGTCGACTATTTAAGTACCAATAAACTAGCGCAAAAGGTGCGATGGAGCTTAGATGTAGACCCAATCGACATGATTTAAGGTAACAAGTCCAACAGTTATGGCACAACACGATTTCATTAATAAAAAACCGGGCAACCGTAAGAGTAAAAAGCAACCGCCAAAGAAAAAGCCTTTGCCTATTTTACTGATTATTTTAGCTGTTTTGTTAGTTGGCGGATTTAGCTTTGGCCTTTGGTATGTGAAAAAGAATGCTGACCCTAAACTTGTTGAACAACAAGCTAACCCTACAAAAGCAAAGTCAGAGTCAAAAATAGCCAAGCCTCGCCCTCCTGAGTTCATTAAAGAAATCAAAGAGCAAGAAATTCAAGTTACAATTAAAAAGCTTGAGCAAAAAGGCCCGTATGTTATGCAATGTGGCTCATTTAAAACCAAATCACAAGCCGAAACTCTTAAAGCAAAAATTGCTTTTGCAGGCTTAATTGCCGAAATTAAAAAGTCTACTGGCAGCAATGGCGTATGGTATAAAGTACGATTAGGGCCATATAAAACCAAGCGCTTAGCCGAGAGCGACAAAAATAAACTTAAACGAAGCAAAGTAACTGGCTGTGGAATTTGGTTTTGGACTTGAATTTAGCCCATTAACCCATATTAACTTTTCATCAACCGCTTTTTACGAGTTGCCCCTGCAACTCGATGATGAGGAATAACATGACCACGATTGTAAGTGTACGCCGCGATGACAAAGTTGTAATTGGTGGCGATGGCCAAGTATCTCTTGGCAACACCGTAATGAAGGGCAATGCCCGCAAAGTTCGACGCCTTTATAATGGTAAAGTGATCGCCGGTTTTGCTGGCGGCACTGCTGATGCCTTCACCCTTTTCGAGCGCTTTGAAAGTAAACTTGAGATGCACCAAGGCAACCTAACCAAAGCCGCCGTTGAAATGGCCAAAGATTGGCGTAGTGACCGAGCCCTTCGAAAACTCGAAGCCTTGCTTGCTGTAGCCGATGAAACAGCTTCCTTAATTATTACCGGTAATGGTGATGTAGTGCAGCCAGAAAATGACCTCATTGCTATTGGCAGTGGCGGTAACTTTGCTCAGTCAGCAGCAACCGCACTACTTGAAAACACCGACTTAAGCGCAAAAGAAATTGTTGAAAAAAGCCTGACTATTGCAGGCAATATTTGCGTATTCACCAACAACGTTCAAACTATCGAAGAATTGTAATAGGAACTGCTATGTCTGCAATGACTCCAAGAGAAATCGTTCACGAACTTGACCAGCATATTATTGGCCAAACAAATGCAAAAAAAGCAGTGGCTATAGCACTTCGAAACCGCTGGCGTCGTATGCAGTTAAATGACGATCTGCGTAATGAAGTAACGCCAAAAAATATTTTAATGATTGGCCCAACCGGTGTGGGTAAAACTGAAATAGCACGTCGTTTAGCCAAGCTTGCTAATGCACCATTTATTAAAGTCGAAGCAACTAAGTTCACCGAAGTAGGTTATGTCGGTAAAGAAGTTGAAACCATTATTCGCGACTTAGTTGAAGTAGCGATTAAAATGACTCGCGAGCAGCAAACTGAAAAATTTAAGCACCGCGCAGAAGAAGCTGCTGAAGAACGTATTTTAGATGTGTTACTGCCGCCGGCAAAAGATTCTCACGGGGAAAGCCAGCGCGATGACAATTCATCAACTCGTCAATCATTTCGTAAAAAGCTGCGCGAAGGCCAGCTTGATGATAAAGAAATTGATATTGATTTAGCCCAAGCCCAGCCTAATGTTGAAATTATGTCGCCACCGGGCATGGAAGAAATGACCAATCAATTACAAGGCATGTTCCAAAACATGTCAAATGATAAGCGAACTAAACGTAAGTTAAAAATTAAAGAGGCCTTTAAGTTATTAACTGAAGAAGAAGCGTCTAAATTGGTTAATCCTGAAGAGCTTAAAGAACAGGCTATCTTCTCTGTTGAGCAAAACGGTATTGTGTTTATTGATGAGATAGACAAAATCTGTAAACGCGGCGAAGCCTCTGGTCCTGATGTAAGCCGTGAAGGCGTGCAGCGCGATTTACTTCCGCTTATTGAGGGTTCAACGGTAAATACTAAGCATGGCATGGTGAAAACCGATCACATGTTATTTATTGCCTCTGGTGCGTTTCAAATGTCAAAACCGTCAGACATGATCCCAGAGCTACAAGGACGCTTACCGATTCGTGTTGAACTTGAGGCACTTACAGCTAATGACTTTGAACGCATCTTAACTGAGCCTCACGCATCATTAACTGAGCAACAACGTGAGCTATTAAAAACTGAGCAAGTGAGTATTGAGTTTGCTGACGATGCAATAAAACGCATTGCTAAAGCCGCTTGGCAAGTAAACGAGAAAACCGAAAACATCGGTGCTCGTCGTTTACATACCGTGATGGAAAAACTGATGGAAGAAACTTCATACGATGCCTCGGAAAAAGCAGGTTCGAGTTTAGTAATTGATGCCGCCTACGTTGAAAAGCACCTAGGAGCTCTAGTTGAAGATGAAGACTTAAGTCGCTTTATTCTTTAGACACCTTTTAAGCTATACTATATTAAGCCTCCCACTGGAGGCTTTTTTATTAAGAGTATTTTTTATGAAACAAGTCACTAAAGTTCATTATCACAAGCAAAGTAAAACCCTCGACGTTTATTTTGATGATGAATCACATGCAACCTTCAGCAGTGAGTTTTTACGGGTGCACTCTCCTTCTGCAGAGGTGCAAGGGCACGGCAATGAACCTATGAAGCTCGTGCTTGATAAGCAGTCAGTTGGTATTAAAAAGATTGAACCCGTCGGCCATTACGCACTACGTTTAGACTTTGACGATGGTCACAATAGCGGCTTATTCAGCTGGGCTTACCTTCATCACTTACAAGATCAGCAAACCAGCTTGTGGCAAACTTACCAGCAGCGTGTTGTAGAACATGAAGCGAGTAAAGACAGCGTACCAATTAAGTTTGTGCCCTGATTGTTAGCTAATTGGAAAGCTAGAACAGCCAAGCGTTAAAGCTAGCAATGTAGTTGTTGGTTAAGCGAAGCTGAAGACCCAAAAAACGCGCAAGGTAACGAGGCCTCAACTCCAACTTAAACCACTGATTTATCATTATAATCCTTACTCAATCTCCCTAGCGCCGACAAGGCTATAAACCCAAAGCAGCACAAAACTGTTTAAACTTATAAAACAATCAGCTTGATGGGTTTATCGTCTATACAAGTACCTGCTAAAATATTATGAAGTAATTGACCGCCACAAAAATTGATGCAATTGTTGAGTGTTTTGCCATTGCTTGGCTTTTAACCATGTAATTAATGGCGTGGGATCACTTGGGAAATTAATTTTTTTTCGTTGTTGGCTATTATGCCAATCATCAAGTACATACGGGTTAAGGTAATTCATAACGTGGGCAGCCTGCATTGATAATAACGTTTTAGCATTGGCCGTTTGTTCGAACTGGCCGCTGAGTGGTTTAAGCAACAATTTTTTACCCAACTTTAATGCTTCACTCGAAAGCTCAAACCCCGCATTTCCAATAACGCCACAGCTATTGGCTAGATCATTTAAAAAGCCATCTCGTGACGGCGTACGTAAATGAATATGCCCTAACGAGCTGTTTTTGGCATCTGGGTGGTAACAATAAAACTCTTTTTCAGGAAAGTCTTTAAAGTAATCAACAATACTGACAAGCTCTTCAAAAGGTAAGTAAACCAACACCTTATTATTAACAACAATCTGGTTATGATGCTGATTTTGAACAATAAATGGTGGAATAATGTTCTGAGAAAAAGGTTGCCAATGTACGCCTAAATAAATATTCGCTGGGGCATAGTGCTTAATTAAGCAACGACGCAGCCCAGCCCAACCAAACAATGGCACCTTAGGTGATAAAAATGCTGCTTGATGGCTCATTCCTACCACTGGCTTATTCTGCCTTTTAGCCGCCCACGCTGTTATGGGTTCAAAGTCATTGAATACAAAATCATAAGGGCTTAAATCAAGCTTTTTTATATCTTTAACTAATTGACATACGCGCGCATTTTTTAGGGTTTTATAACGATTAATTTGGCCACACTGCGTGCTAAACGAGAGTCCTGCAAAACTGCGGAAATCTCCAAAATCATCCATGTCAAAATAACTATTTTTCGCCCGGCCTGAGAAAACATAATCAACCTGCACTCCCAGTGCTTTAAAGCTTTTTGCCATGACTCGCGCTCGAGTTATATGACCATTACCTGTTCCTTGAATTCCATACAATATTCTCATAAGACCTCAACACACATTAGCGCGAGCACCCCACAGCTTGAGCCTATTAACGCGCCAATAACCACATCAGCGGGAAAATGTACGCCTAATAATACTCGCGATGCTGCAACTCCTGCCGCCCAACTAAGCCAAAGCCAACTAAATACAGGAAAATACTGACTTAAGATCACTGCGACTAAAAATGCCCCTGCGCTATGCCCTGAAGGTAAGCTAAACCGATCGCTAGGTACGATATAAGCGCCTTTAACTAAGCAATCGCATGGTCGAATACGTGCAAAGCTATTTTTTGCCACGTAATAAATTGGCCGCTCAATCAAAAAACCGACTAATAAAGTTAATCCCAAATAAGGCTGCTGCTCAGTACCAAGCCAACTAAGCAACACTGCCAGTAATAAATATAAACCGCCATCACCACTTTTTGAAAAACCTAACGCGGATACTTTTAACCAATTCGGAGAGTTACCATTAAACAGCTTAAGAAAAAGGGTCTCGTCAACCTGCGCTAGTTGTTGCAATAAACGGTTTTGTACTACATTTTTGTCACTCATGGTTTACTCCTAAAGCTGTACAAACTATGTACAAGCTCAGCTTAGACGTTAAAAATAACAATCGAGTGACGTTTTTAAGACACTAATGTTGCGCACTATGAGCTAGAGTATATTTTGTGCAAATTATCCCTTTAAAGGTGCATTAAGTCGTTGTTATTGCAATTAAGCAGGGTATACTAGTTAAGAATCAATAGTCTCTTTAGAGGATAATAAAATGGATTACAGCACTTCAGATTTATGCGATCACTTTGCCGATGTGGTTGATGTGCTCGAACCAATGTTCATTAACTTTGGTGGGCGTCATTCGTTTAGTGGCCGCATTAAGACCGTTAAATGCTTTGAAAACAATGAGCTGATCCGCGATATACTCTCTCAAGATGGTGAACAATGTGTACTATTAATTGACGGTGGCGGTTCAACTCGCCGCGCATTAATTGATATTGAACTTGCTGAACTTGCTATTGAAAATAATTGGGAAGGTATTGTTGTATATGGTGCCATTCGCCATGTTGATGAATTAGAAGAGCTTGATATTGGCGTGCAAGCTATCGGCTCTATTCCTGTTGCCGCTGATAGCCAAGGTGCTGGCGAAGATGCCATAGGTGTTAACTTTGCTGGCGTATCTTTTTTTGATGATGACTTCATCTACGCCGATAGCACCGGCATTGTGCTATCTGCCGAAGAGTTAGAGCTGGAAATTATAGAAGCTTAAAAGTGAGCCAGCACTTAACTGTTTATACAGAGGCGACCGTTAAACATTTATGCGGTCGTCGTCATAATGAAAAAAAAGTATGGAAATCGCTCGCCTTGCTCGACACGCAGGTTGATCCCTTAGCCGCTATGCATGATGCCAAGCAATTTGGTATTCGTTATGTGCTATTGGGAGTTTGCGAAGATATTGGCCCTCGCGCTAACGGTGGTAATGGCGGCGCAGAAGATGGCTGGCAAGCGTTTTTAAATCGTTTTTTAAACCAGTCAAATAATCAATTTGTAGCCACCGAAAAAGTACTCCTACTCGGTGAGGTCAACCTGGATGATTTAATTCAAAAAGCACAGCACCTCGATAATCAAAACCCGGAGCAATTAAC
Organism: Pseudoalteromonas sp. AOP7-A1-14; assembly: GCF_052376275.1. NCBI lineage: Bacteria > Pseudomonadati > Pseudomonadota > Gammaproteobacteria > Alteromonadales > Pseudoalteromonadaceae > Pseudoalteromonas > Pseudoalteromonas sp. AOP7-A1-14. The sequence continues at coordinate 28,948 of NZ_JBQSVO010000022.1, forward strand.
ACAACTTAGAACGCTATGCGCAGAAATCGATGAGCGTGTTACGCAAGTGCTTAAGCTCGTTTTTGCCGCAGGGCTTGAACCAATAATTATTGGTGGCGGGCATAATAATTGTTATGGCATTATTCGCGCCTTGAGTCAGTCTAAAAATGCGCCTGTTAATGCAATTAATTTTGACCCTCATGCTGATTTTCGTGATTGTGAAGGTCGCCATAGCGGAAATGGCTTTCGTTATGCTTATGAGGAAAAATACCTTAATAACTACCATGTTATGGGATTTCATGAGCAAAAAAATAACCAAGCCATTATTGATGCTTTAAAAGCCGCCCATTTCTCTTATGATAGCTACCAACAGATACAAGTAAAACGAGATATAACCCTAACTGAAGCATGCCAAAAAGCGCTCTGTAACCTTAATGACGGCCCGCTTGGTATTGAAGTAGACCTAGATAGCATTTCACATATGCCCGCCAGTGCATATACCTATTGTGGGTTTAGCGTGAGCGATGCGGAGCATTTTGTTTATTTAGCAGCAACACAAAAAAATACCCACTACATTCATTTATGCGAAGCTGCTCCCAATCAAGACCCCAATGGTTTAACTACCGGCATGAACGCCTCGGGACAAATTATTACAGCTCTGGTGAATACTTATCTTGGTGCTAGAGAGTCTAGACACAACGCTTAACCCCCTAATTGCTGTTGCTTCAGCCAACACAGATGAGCGTAAATAAATACAGCTAAAACAACAAAAAAACTAGTTAAGCCGACCAAAAACCCACAGGTTCAACAGTTTATTTACACCTAATTGATAACTTAATTGTGCGGGGTGTGATATTTGCCAATGAGCAATATCTGCTCGCATACCCACTTTTAATATTCCACGATCTACTAAGCCCAGTGCTTTTGCCGCATTTCGTGTTACACCTGTTAGAGTTTGCTCTGGCGTTAACCTAAATAACGTGCATCCCATATTCATCATCAATTGCAATGAACACAGTGGTGATGTGCCAGGGTTAAAATCGGTGGCTATCGCAATTGGCACGTCATGTTGCTGTAAAAGCGCAATGGGCGGTTGCTTGGTTTCTCGTAAAAAGTAAAAAGCACCAGGCAATAATACCGCCACTGTGCCCGCCTCTGACATCGCTTTAACACCAGCTTCATCTAAGTGTTCAATATGATCGGCCGATAGGCCGTTAAACTCAGCCACCAGCATTGCACCTTGCTGGTTTGAAAGCTGCTCAGCATGGCATTTTACCGGTAAGTTATGTTTTTTAGCCGCAGCAAATACCCGCCGTGTTTGGGCGTTACTAAAGCCAACATTTTCACAAAAAACATCTACTGCATCGGCTAAATCAGCACTGACTATTTGTTCAAGCATGTCGTTACACACCAGCTCAATATATTCGTCACTACGGTCTTTATATTCCCCCGGTAAAGCATGCGCACCTAAAAAAGTCGTTTTTACATCTACCGGATGATTTTCACCAAGCAATCGTGCTACTTCGAGTATTTTTATTTCGTTTTCACAGTCAAGTCCATAACCCGACTTAATTTCAACGGTGGTAACACCTTCACCATAAAGTGTATTAAGGCGATCTTTTGCCTGCACAAATAAACTTTCATGATCCGCCTCACGGGTGGCGCGCACAGTGCTGGCAATGCCGCCCCCTTGCGCGGCTATTTGTTCATAGCTGACACCTTGTAAGCGCTGCTCAAACTCTTCTGCACGTGAGCCTGCAAAAACTAAATGGGTATGACAATCAATCAAACCCGGTGTTAACCACTCCCCTTTAGCGGAAATGGTCGGAGTGGAAAACACATCAAATTTAGGTAAATCAGTTTGCTTACCAAGCCATGCAATTAAGCCATCTTTTATCGCTAATGCTGCATTTTCGATGGTGCCATACGGGGCATCGATACTGATATCCATAGTAGCAATATTGGCATCCGTGATTAATAAATCCCACTCTGGGCATGCGTCATTTACAGTTATAGCCATAACCATCCTTTAAAATGTTTTTATCAGCTTAACAAGCCATCTTGTATATACAAGGTAACTATGCCATCTTTGTAATCAGATAAAAACGTTAAAGTATCGCTTAATACTATGAGCACACCTAAATTTGCCCAAATTAAACAATTTATTGTTGCTAATATTCGTTCTGGTCTGTGGCTTGAAGACCAGCGCGTGCCTTCTGAAAATGAACTATCAAAGCAGTTTAGCGTTAGCCGTATGACGGCACGCCGGGCACTTAGCGAGCTAACAGAAGCCGGAATATTAAATCGTAGCCAAGGGTTAGGTACGTTTGTAGCGAGTTTTAAATCGCAATCATCTATGCTTGAAATTAAAAACATTGCTGATGAAGTAAAAGCCCGAAGTGGCGCTTATAGCTGCACCATTAAAGCTTTAGAATCAATCAATGCGCTCGCACCAATTGCTATTGCTCTAGGTGTTGATATTGACAGTGTAGTTTATCGCAGTGTGATTGTGCATAACGAAAACGATCATCCCTTGCAGGTAGAAGAGCGGTTTGTGAACCCAACGCTTGCAAGTAATTATTTACAGCAGAATTTTCATGCCCATACGCCCCATGAATATTTATCGAGTGTGGCACCACTTACCGAGGCGCATCACACAGTAGAAGCAATTATGCCCAATAGCGAAATGTGCCAATGGCTAAACTTATACTATGAAGAACCCTGCTTACAGGTAATTCGCCGTACATGGTCATCGCAAGGTATTGTTAGTTTTGCTCGGCTAGTATCGCCAGGTAACAAATACCGTTTAGGTGGGCACTTAACATTTAAGAAATAAATTTAAAGACTATAATTTTTACAGGTATAAATATCAAAAAGATGCGCTTTACAGCGTATTTTTTAAAAGCATTAAGCTTGTATATACAACAGGATCATATAATGAACAATAGACTCGATGAATCACGCATAATTCGTGCTCCTCACGGAGATAAAATCAGCGCAAAAAGCTGGCTTAGCGAAGCGGCAAAACGCATGCTAATGAACAACCTCGATCCAGAAGTAGCAGAACATCCTCATGCGCTAGTGGTATACGGTGGTATTGGCCGAGCAGCCCGTGATTGGCCATGTTTTGATAAAATAATAGAAACCCTTGATAGACTTGAAGATGACGAAACCTTACTGGTGCAATCAGGTAAGCCTGTTGGGGTATTTAAAACTCACAGTAATGCACCACGCGTATTGATTGCCAATTCAAACCTCGTGCCGCACTGGGCTAATTGGGAACACTTTAACGAGCTAGATAAACTTGGCCTAATGATGTACGGGCAAATGACTGCTGGTTCATGGATTTATATTGGCTCTCAAGGCATTGTGCAAGGCACCTACGAAACCTTTGTCGCCATGGCAAAGCAGCACTTTGCTGGTGATGCTAAAGGTAAATGGGTATTGACCGGCGGCCTAGGCGGTATGGGCGGCGCGCAACCCCTTGCAGCAACAATGGCGGGCTTTAGTGCCTTAGTAGTTGAGTGTGATGAAAGCCGTATCGATTTTCGCATTAAAACTCGCTACGTTGATGTAAAAGCAGTTGATTTAGACGATGCCTTAACTCGTATTAACGATGCATGCGCTAAAGGTGAGGCGCTATCAGTTGGCTTATTAGGTAATGCCGCTGACGTATTTAGCGAGCTAGTGAAGCGTAACATTACTCCAGATGTAGTGACCGACCAAACTTCTGCTCACGATCCGCTAAATGGCTACTTGCCACAAGGTTGGGATATGCGCCACGCCGCCAACATGCGCGAAAAAGATGGTAAAGCCGTGATAAAAGCTGCTAAGCAATCAATGGCGGTGCAAGTAAAAGCGATGTTGGCACTGCAACAAGCCGGTGCTGCAACGACCGATTACGGCAATAATATTCGTCAAATGGCCTTCGAAGAAGGCGTAGTGAATGCTTTTGACTTTCCTAGCTTTGTGCCAGCTTATATTCGTCCACTGTTTTGTCAAGGTATTGGCCCGTTCCGCTGGGTTGCACTTTCTGGCGATCCAGAAGATATTTATAAAACTGATGCTAAAGTAAAAGAGCTTATCCCCAACGATAAACACTTACATAACTGGCTTGATATGGCCCGTGATCGCATTCAATTTCAAGGCCTACCAGCACGTATTTGTTGGCTTGGCTTAAAAGACAGAGCGCGCTTAGCGCTGGCATTTAATGAAATGGTAAAAAATGGTGAGTTAAAAGCCCCGATTGTTATTGGCCGTGACCATTTAGACTCAGGCTCAGTAGCTAGCCCTAACCGTGAAACCGAAGCCATGAAAGACGGCTCTGATGCAGTATCAGATTGGCCATTATTGAATGCCTTACTTAATACCGCAGGCGGTGCGACGTGGGTGTCATTACATCACGGTGGTGGCGTTGGTATGGGCTTTAGTCAGCACTCTGGCATAGTGATTGTTGCTGATGGTACTGATGAAGCCGCTATTCGTATAGGCCGAGTACTTTGGAATGACCCTGCAACAGGCGTTATGCGCCACGCCGATGCAGGCTACGATAGCGCCATTAATTGCGCCAACGAACAAGGTCTCGACCTACCTATGCTGAATAAAGAATAAGGATTAGTCATGTTTGAACACACTCTCACACCAGGCCAACTTGATTTAGCCAGCTTGCGTCAAATTAGTTTATCACCAATAAAACTAACACTCGCTAAAGATAGCGACATTAAGATTGCAGCCAGTGCGCAAACGGTGCAAGACGTAATCAACGAACAACGCACCGTGTACGGTATAAATACCGGCTTTGGCTTATTAGCCAACACAAAAATTGCAGAGCATGAACTTGAGCTACTACAACGCTCTATTGTACTTTCTCACGCTGCAGGCATTGGCGAGTTTATGAACGACAGTACGGTACGCTTGATGATGGTATTAAAAATCAATTCATTATCGCGTGGCTTTTCAGGTATTCGCTTAAAAGTAATTGAATTTTTTATAAAACTACTTGAAGCAGAAGTTTACCCGTGCGTGCCAAAAAAAGGCTCTGTAGGTGCATCAGGTGACTTAGCGCCGCTTTCACACATGTGCTTAGCGCTTTTAGGTGAGGGCGAAATGCGTTATCAAGACAAGTTAATCAGCGCTACCGAAGGCCTTGAAATAGCTGGACTCGAACCCCTTACTCTTGCTGCTAAAGAGGGCTTAGCACTATTAAATGGCACCCAAGCATCGACCGCATTTGCACTACAAGGGTTATTCCGCGCTGAAAACCTATATGCACAAAGCTGTGCTATTGGCTCGATGAGCATTGAAGCCGCCATGGGGAGTCGTTCGCCATTTGATGCACGTATTCATGAAATACGCGGTCAGCGTGGGCAAATTGATTCCGCCGCTATATTTCGCGAAATACTAGGTGATAGCTCACAAATTAGTGAAGCTCATGTCGATTGTGAAAAAGTACAAGATCCATACTGCTTACGCTGCCAACCACAAGTACTAGGCGCCTGTTTAACTCAAATTCGCCAAGCCGCTGAGGTATTATTGTGCGAATCAAACGGCGTTACCGATAACCCGCTAGTATTTGCAGATGTAGGCGATATTATCTCTGGAGGTAACTTCCATGCAGAGCCCGTTGCTATGGCTGCTGATAATTTAGCTCTTGCGATTGCTGAAATTGGCGCGTTAGCTGAGCGACGTATTGCACTATTAATTGATTCAAACCTGTCAAAGCTACCGCCATTTTTAGTTGAGAACGGCGGCGTTAACTCAGGCTTTATGATTGCCCAAGTAACCGCGGCGGCGCTTGCCTCTGAAAATAAGTCGTTGGCACACCCAGCCTCTGTTGATAGCTTACCGACCTCAGCAAACCAAGAAGATCACGTATCAATGGCTACTTTTGCTGCACGTCGTTTAGGTGAAATGGCCGACAACACGCAAGGTGTGTTGGCAGTTGAATGGTTAGCATCGGCGCAAGGGCTTGATTTTAGAAAGCCACTTAAAGCGTCCGATAAAGTAGAGCAAGCTAAAGCGACTTTACGTGAAAAAGTAAGCTACTACGATAAAGACCGTTACTTTGGCCCCGATATCGAAGCCGCTAACGCCTTATTACAACAAGGCACACTGTGTAGCTTATTACCTAGCGCAGTATTGCCATCTTTTTAAATAACGACTTTTTAAATAATTTTTATATATCGTATTGATAATTAAAACCTAAGCCCTCTATAGCCGAGCCATCAACAATGCGTTCGGCTTTTTCATCACCTAAAAAGCTTGGCATAGCCGTACCGTGTTGTTGGCTTTTTTGACGGTAATAGTCAGCTTTAGTTGGATGAAACGGATTAACCACATTATAAACAGATGCCGCATTTTGCCAGTTGTGTATTAACGTATTAATGGCATTTATTACATCTTGCTGATGCACCATGTTAACGACTTGCTGGCTTGAGCTATTAAGTTGTTTACCAGCCACAAATCGACCTGGCTCACGTTCTGGACCAAGTAACCCTGCTAAGCGAATTACCTTTGCCCCAGCCCCTAAGGCAAGCTGCTCTGCGTCATACAAACGCTGTTGCCGTTGGGTAGTACAAGTAATGTCACTTTGTTCATCGTAAACCTGGTTATCGCTATTATAGACACCTGTTGATGAGCACAATATAAAGCCTTTGCAGTTTAGGTTTTTGCCAAGCGCCAATGACTTTTCAAGCGTAACCAAATAGTCACTGTCATCGTCACGGCTACGCGGTGGTATAGCGCATACCCAAAATGCATCTTCTAAATCAAGCTGATGAATTAGCTGATTACCTTTAAGCTCTAGCTGTCTTAAAAAATCATGGTTATGTTCGGTGCTTCGATGTGTACCTTGCACCTGCCAACCTTTTTTCTTGGCATCTAAACATAAAGCATGGCCTAACCAGCCAGCCCCTAGCACAACTAAATTATTATTTTTAGTTCCCATAGTCAGATAATCCTTACCTTGTAAAAAATTATTGTCTTGGCTTAATCGTACTTAATAGCGATTATGCCAAAGATATGATTATATAGAGTCTAATTAATAATAAAACTTACACTTTATCCTCGATAAT
>NZ_JBQSVO010000023.1:0-35623 GCF_052376275.1 Pseudoalteromonas sp. AOP7-A1-14
GTAGAAAGCCCGACTCATTGAGTCGGGCTTTTTTACGTCTGGAATAAAGTAAAAACACCAAGCCAAGACCCCGTACCGAACTCAGTAGTGAAACACAGTAGTGAAATACAGCAGCTCCTCTGGGCCAAGCCCTGACAAAGACAGTGTCGTATTTGTTATGCGACTCTCCACCACTGTGGGCACTACGCCATTATCAGGCTTTAAATAAAAGAAACCCGTTACAGTAATGTGACGGGTTTTTTGTTGTCTGGAATAAAATAAAAATACCAAGCCAAGACCCCGTACCGAACTCAGTATTAAACCGAAACAGCCCTAGGCGAGCCTCATGGAAGGTCTTTCGACCAACCGCTACTGCCAAATTATTTATCTGGCTCATGAGCCATGTAGATACTCTTTTCGCGGCTAAAGCGCGCTGCTACGTCGAATTATATATTCTAGTAGGAGGTGCAATAGACGTAACATGTTGTAATTATTGCTGATTGATATAATTTACATGAAAATAAAAAATATTATAAAAATGTTTTTGTGTGGAATATATTATTTGAATGTGTTGCTTTGATCTGATAAGTTCACACTTCCTTAATTATTTATTCATAATTTATCTATTTTATGTAATTTAAAATTTACTGAGTATGCTTATTTTACCAGTATAAAATATTCATTTATCACCAGTGTAGATAGATAAAGTATGTGTTGGAGTTTTGATGAAACAAAAAAATGTGAATAAAACAATAATAGCAACACAAGTAGCGTTATTATTGGGTGGTAGTTTTTCTCTAACTGCTATGGCAAATGATGTCGATCAAGTAGCTAAAAAGCCAACCTCAGCTGAAGTTAAAGAGACGCAAGCGGACACGAAAGAAGAAGTTGAAGTGATCCAAGTTACCGGTATCCGTGGCTCTTTACGTGATAACTTAAATAATAAACGCTTTTCAAATGCTGTTGTTGATTCAATTAACACAGAAGATATTGCGAAAAATCCAGATAGGAATATGGCAGAAGCATTGCAGCGTGTCCCTGGTGTTCAGATTAGCAATGAGTTTGGTGAGGGTTCACAAGTTTCAATTCGTGGTACTGCACCACAATTTACCAACACACTTTTAAATGGTCAGTCTTTAGAATCTGCGGCTTCGTTACCGCTTAGAGAAGAAACCAGTGCGTTTGACTTTTCTTCGATGTCTGCAGATCAAATTTCAAAAATAGAAGTGTTCAAATCTCCGCAAGCAAATCTACCAGCAGGAGGGATTGGTGGTACTGTTATTCTACACACTAAAAAACCATTAGAACGCGAAGATAACTCAGGCTTTTTAAAGGTTGAAGCTAATTATAATGATGCATATGAAAAAACATCGCCGCAGGTAAGTGGCCTTTATAATTGGGTTAATGAAGATGAGAACTTTGGTGCTTCACTTAATTTAAGCTACCAAGAGGTTAATACTCAACGTGACGGCAATGAAGCTTTAGGTGGCTGGTATGGCTATTATCGTAATGATAAGCCAAACCAGATAGCTAACTCTGTCGATGGTTCTCCTGCATATAGTCTGGATGCTGATACTTACGAAAAACCGGGCGCACATTGGGGAATACCAAATTCAGCCCGTTTTTTTCGTGATAAAAAACGTCTAAATGGTACTGTTGCTTTTCAATATCAACCGACTGATCAGCTCAATTTAAATTTAGATTATACGTATAATTACAATGACAATAGTAATGAAAACCATTCATTGTATATGCGTAATTATTACCTTTCACGTTGGGCTTATGTTACTCAAGCACCAGGCTTTGATGTTGACCGCGAGCAAGATTTATTATTAAACGCACAAGGTAATGTTAACGATATTTACGATGTAAATAACAATACGGGTCCGTTATCAAACCTAATGCAGATGGAATTTCAAGATCGTGACGGCAGTGATGCATCAAACGATCAGCTTAACCTTACTGCGGATTATCAGTTTGATGAAGTCTTTGTTAAATTTCAGGTAGGCCGTTCGACATCTGAATCGTTCGTTTCTGACTTTGGCACGCAATACAGTTTAAATTTTCAAGAAGGCGTAGATACCGGTCTTAGCGACGTTGGGGTTTACTATGATTATGACGCAGCTAGTAATACACCGTCTTGGGGTGTAACTGGTGGTGCTGATAACTGGCTTGCTGAACCAACATCAGAAATGTATTTGACGAACTTTTTTAAGCGCGATCAGTATCGTGAAAATAACGAAAACTACTTCCAAGGTGACTTAGAATGGGAGCTTGATAATAATTATATCAGTTCGATTGAAAGTGGCTTTAAAATTCGTAAAAAAGAAAGTAGTAATCATCGCTTTTTAGCCAATTCAAGTCGTGAAGATGACCAGCGTATTACTGCCGGAGAAATGGCTGGCGGTACGATTGACGGTGTCCGTGAGAGCGTTGACGCTTTCCCACAATCGTTTTTTGATATTGATAAAGATCTGCGTGACGATATTTGGAATAATGATCATTTATTAGTTAATGATTTAGATGATTGCGCTGTGTTACTTAGTGAAAGCTCGGCTGGACAGAGTGGTTGTCGCACTGGTTTTCAAGAAGAGTTTGGCGAGTTTTACGATCAACAAAGTGATATAAACGAAGCTTATATCATGGCGAATATCTCTGCTGGTAAGTTACGCGGTAACGTCGGTGTACGTTTTGTTGATACGGATCGTACGTCATTAACTTACCAAACCGCAGGGGAAGATGCTAATGGTGATGTTATTTGGCAAACAGTGACCACCAACTCCGATTCTCAAGATGTGCTACCGAGCATCAATTTAAGTTACGACTTAACAAGCGAGTTTGTAGTACGAACTGCTGCATCTAAAGTAATTGATCATCCGACACTTTCACAACTTCGTGATAGTTATAGTATTACAAGCAACTATGATAGTAATGGTGATATAATAGCAGAGCAAGACTTACAGCGTGTTGGGTCTATAGGTAACCCTGATCTTGCTTCATATGAAGCGAATCAATTTGAAGTAGGTTTTGAGTGGTATTTTACTGACGCTTCCCTATTTGGTGTTACCGCATTTTCTAAAGACCTTAAAAATATTATCCGTAGCCAGTCATTTATTCAGGACTTAACGGGTGAAGACTACTACACTATTGATGGTCAACTAGCGGTTGGCGAATATGCAATTAACTCTAACTATAATGTTGGAGAGCAGCAAATAAACGGTTATGAAGTACAGTTACAGCACGACTTTGGTAACGGCTTTGGTATACAAGGTAATTATACGTTTATTAATGTGCCAGATGAAGAATTTACATCGCAAGATTATACAGCTATCACTGAGCAAGATGCAGAAGGTAATACTATTGTAACGGGTTATGAAACTGATGACTTTTACACCCAAAATGTACGCTCAGAGGGTAACTCTAAACATACGGGGAATGCACAAGTGTATTATGAAAATGAGACATTTTCAGCTCGCTTAGCGTATAACTACCGTTCAGAGTATTTTGATGGACCAAGTTCACAGTCAGATTTAGTTGTTGATGACAGACAAACGATTGATATGAAAATGACATATCAAATTACTGAAGATGTGATGTCGACTTTCTCTATTACAAATTTACTTGATGAAGAGCAAGAGTACTATTTCATTCGCCAACAAATCGAAGTACCAGAAGGTGGTATTTTAGATGGGCAAGATGTGTATTACACCCAGCGAAAAGAAAAAGTTGCTGGTAGTCATTACACCACAGGGCGTAATATTTACTTAGGTCTTAACTGGACATTTTAATAACGTTTAGAGCATAAAACATTTACTTGAAGACCACTTATTCGTAAGTGGTTTTTTTATGAATTAATTTTGCTTTGTGTGGGCCTTTGAATTAGGATCAAATTAGTTTAAACCAAGAACTAATAGCCTGTGTCTAGATTATTTATAGTTATCCTTTTCTCTTTCGTGAGTTTCTCTTCTTTAGCGGTTGAAGTGACTGATCTTTACCAAGATATATTGAAGGTGGAAGATAAGTCCCGTGATGCGCGTATTGCTGCAAGCCGCCAAGCATTATTAAATGTGCTCGTTAAAGTCAGTGGTGATGCCCAAGCAGATAAAAGCTCATTAGCTAAGCAGCGTAGTAAAGATATTTCTGATTATATGCTCAAATTTGAGTACGACGAAAAGCCCGATGGACATTTAAATTTATTGGTTAAATTTGAAGCGAATAAAATTAATGCATTAGTTAAAGAACTAAACTTATCTCTATGGGGGAATCGTCGTCCACTTATTGTTATCTGGCTTGCCATTGAGGACAACTTACGTCGTGAACTCGTAACACAAGAAAGCCATCCGCAACTAGAAAGCTTAATATATGACAGAGCAAAACGTCGAGGTTTACCTGTTGTAGTCCCGTTACTTGATTTACAAGATAGATCGCTTGTAGGTATTCCCGAAATATGGGGAAACTTTTCTGAACCAGTACAGCAGGCATCGAACCGGTATAGGGCTGAGCGAAGTATTACAGCGCGAATGTACCAGCAACCAAATAGTGATAATTGGCTACTAGATTGGCGTTTTACGAATGATGAACTATTTGGATCTAATCAAATAACTGGTGATAGACAGCAAATTGTTGCACAAATGATTGATAGTTTAGCTGCAGGCCTTGCTGCTGAATACGCTGTCGATCCAAATGCAGTTGGACAGCTTGCAGAGGCAACCTTTCAATTAAAAGGTACAAAGAGCTTTGTAGATATAGAGCTTGCTAAACGACGCCTTGAAAGCTTGAGTGTGGTTACACAAGTCGTTATTAGTACTCGTACAGACGACCTTGTAGAATTTAGAGTAAACCACACCGGTAGCATTAATGACTTTAAAAAAGCCCTAGAGCTGGATAATGCATTTAGCGCTTTTGTTGACCCCCGTGCTTTTTATCAGTTGACTAATAATGATGCGCTAGAATACTCATGGACTGGTGAGTAATGCAGGCAATAGAGCCAATGCAAATGGCATTGCCAGTAACATTGCCAGATGATGAGACTTTTAGTTCTTATTTTGGCGGCGAAAATTCGTTGGAAGTGAGCCACTTAAAAAATTCGTTTAAAAAGCTATCTAAGCAATTTCAGTATACTTACTTGTGTGGGCTCGGAGACTCGGGTAAGTCGCACTTACTTTATGCAACCTGTATTCATGCCCAAGAGCATGGTTTATCTACAATGCTGTTATCGATGCGTGAAGTACTTAGTTTTGGGCCGATAGTGCTAGACGGCTTAGAAGCATTAGATGTGTTGTGTATTGATGATTTACATTTGATTGCTGGTGACGATGCATGGGAAAAAGCATTGTTTAACTTTTTTAATCGCTTTAATGAACCAGGTAAGTGTCTTGTTGTTACCGCTGATTTATTGCCTAATATGTTAAACATTAGTTTACCGGATCTTGAGTCACGCTTGAAGTGGGGCACTACTTTACAAATTCGTTCAATGAGTGATGACGATAAAGCTGAAGCGTTAGTTAAACGCGCTAACATGCGTGGACTTGAATTAACTGACGAATGCGCACGTTTTTTATTAACACGATTAAGTCGTGATATGCGCGCATTACTCGATGTTTTAGACAAATTAGATCACGCATCTATGGCTGCACAGCGAAAATTAACTATTCCTTTCATAAAATCCACGTTAAAGCTTTAGTAGGGCTAGAATCTAGCCCTTGCTTTCAGTTATCATTAGTCAACAAAATTGTAATCACCTTCTGTGAAAGATCAGGTATCGAATGAACTTAGAAAATATTTTAGCGCAAGCACTTGAGGCGGTCGCCAGTGCCAACGAAATCGCGCAGCTTGAAGAGATTAGGGTTAATTATCTTGGTAAAAAAGGCGAGATCACTAGCTTATTAAAAACTCTTGGTAAAATTGCCCCTGAAGAACGCAAAGAAGCCGGGCAAGTAATAAACCAAGCCAAACAAGATGTGCAAGCTGCGATAAACGAAAAACGCGAGTTACTTGCTGGTAAAGCACTTGAAGAAAAGTTAGCGGCAGAAACGATTGATGTAACACTTCCAGGTCGAGTTATGCCAACAGGTGGTTTACACCCAGTAACACGTACTATTGAGCGTATAGAAAGCTTTTTTGGTGAATTGGGTTTTGCAGTTAAAAATGGCCCTGAAGTTGAAGATGACTTTCATAACTTCGATGCTTTAAATATTCCCGAGCATCACCCGGCACGTGCCGATCACGATACCTTTTACTTTAATCCAAAATTAGTGCTACGCACCCAAACTAGTGGTGTACAAATTCGCACGATGGAAACCGAGCAGCCACCACTGCGTATTATCTCGCCTGGCCGTGTATATCGTAATGACTATGACCAAACCCATACTCCGATGTTTCATCAGGTAGAAGGGCTAATGGTGGATACTGATGTGAGCTTCACAGAGCTTAAAGGTATTTTGCATGACTTCTTACGTAATTTTTTCGAAGAAGATATGGAAATTCGTTTCCGCCCATCTTACTTTCCATTTACAGAGCCTTCAGCCGAAGTAGACGTAATGGGAAAAAATGGTAAATGGTTAGAAGTATTAGGCTGTGGCATGGTTCACCCGAATGTACTTAAATCTGTCGGTATTGACCCTGAAAAATACACTGGTTTTGCCTTTGGTATGGGGGTAGAGCGATTAACCATGCTGCGTTATGGCGTCAACGATTTACGTGCGTTTTTCGAAAACGACTTAAAATTCCTAAACCAGTTCCGTTAAGAGTGAAGATATAAAATGAAATTTAGTGAAAAGTGGTTAAGAGAGTGGGTTAATCCTGTAATTGATACACAGGCTCTTTCGGAACAGTTATCAATGGCCGGCCTTGAAGTTGACGCCATAGAACCAGCTGCAGCTGCGTTTAATGGCGTTGTTGTTGGTGACGTGGTCGAATGTGGTCAGCACCCTGATGCAGATAAATTACGCGTAACTAAAATTAATGTCGGTGGCGATGAGTTACTTGACATTGTATGCGGTGCGCCAAATTGTCGCCAAGGTATCAAAGTGGCTGTTGCCACCGTAGGTGCGGTATTACCGGGTGACTTTAAAATTAAAAAAGCCAAGCTTCGTGGCCAACCTTCACATGGCATGTTATGCGCGTTTGTTGAACTAGGTATAAGCGAGGAAGGCGATGGTATTATGGAGTTGCCACTTGATGCGCCAGTAGGCACAGATTTACGTGAATACTTAGGCCTTGATGACAACATTATTGATGTTGATTTAACACCTAACCGCGGTGATTGCTTAGGTATCAAAGGCATAGCACGTGAAGTAGGTGTACTTAATAGTATTGATGTTAAAGCGCTTGAAATTCCAACAGTTACTCCTACAATCGACGACAAAATAGCTATTGAGTTGGTTAATGAACAGGCATGTCCTCGTTATCTAGGGCGTGTTATTAAAGGTATTAACCTTGATGCTGAAACGCCTCTTTGGATGGTTGAAAAGTTACGTCGTAGTGGTATACGTTCAATCGATCCGGTTGTTGATGTAACCAACTTTGTACTACTTGAACTTGGTCACCCAATGCATGCATTTGATTTGAATGCTATTGAAGGCGGCATTAAAGTACGTAGTGCAAACGTAGATGAAGAATTAGTTTTACTTGATGGCAATACAGCGAAACTTAATGAGTCAACACTGGTTATAGCTGATCATAATAAAGCCTTAGCTATTGCCGGTATTTTTGGTGGCGAGCAATCAGGTGTAACAGATAAAACATCAGATATTTTACTAGAGAGCGCATTCTTTAATCCTGTAGACATTGCAGGACAAGCCCGTAGCTACGGTTTACGCACTGATGCGTCGCATCGTTATGAGCGTGGCGTTGATTTTGCGCTGCAACACGATGCAATGGAGCGTGCAACTGCGTTGTTACTTGACATTGTAGGCGGCAAAGCAGGGCCAGTGGTTGAAGCAGTTGCAAAAGATAAGCTACCTAAAGTAACTGAAGTTCGTCTTCGCCGTGCACGTCTAGACCGTGTTATTGGCCACCATATTGAAGATGAGAAAGTAACCGATATCTTAACGCGTTTAGGTCTTGATGTGAAAATCGTCGATGGTGTATGGAGCGCCGATGTTCCTAGTTATCGTTTTGATATTCGTATTGAAGAAGACTTAATTGAGGAAGTGGCTCGCGTTTACGGTTATAACAGCATTCCAAATGTAGCACCGACCGCAAAACTTAAAATGACGACGCATAATGAAGCCAATATTGCCACGAGTAAATTTCGTAATACATTGGTAACTCGTGGTTATCAAGAGGCGATTACGTACAGCTTTGTTGATCCTAAAGCGCAAGCTATTTTGCACCCACAAAGTGATGCCTTAATACTACCGCATCCTATATCAAGTGATATGTCAGTAATGCGTGTCAGCTTAATGCCAGGTTTATTAGCATCACTCACATACAACCAAAACCGTCAGCAAGGTCGCATTCGTTTATTTGAGCATGGACTTAAATTCTTACGTGATGAAAACGCAGAAAATGGCGTTAATCAAGTGGCCGTAATTGGTGGTGTTATTACTGGTCTTGCCCATGGTGAACATTGGGTTGAAGACAAGCGCAGCGTCGATTTTTATGACTTAAAAGGTGATGTTGAAGCATTACTGGCAATTAGCAATGATATTTCACGTTTTGAAATCAAAGCAGAACAGTCTGATGGACTTCACCCAGGTCAGTCAGCGGTTATTTATGTTGATGGAAAAAAGGTTGGTTTCTTTGGTGCTGTTCATCCACAAGTGCAAAAATCGTTAGATATCAATAATGCAACTTTTGTGTTTGAAATTGAAATGTCAGCACTGGAAAAAAGAAAATTACCAGAGGCAGTCGGGGTTTCTAAGTTCCCTTCAAACCGCCGCGACATCGCTATTTTAGTGGGAAATCAGGTGAAATCTGGCGACATTTTATCAGTGATAGAAAAAGTTGGCGGAAATCAATTGGTTGACCTAAACTTATTCGATGTGTATAAGGGCAAAGGTATTGAGCCAAATTATAAGAGTTTGGCGATTGCTCTAACACTGCAAGCGGTTGATAGAACACTCGAAGAGAAAGATATCAATCAGGTAGTTGATAATGTGGTGGCCGCATTGGCCGAACAATTTAATGCATCGTTGAGGGACTAGATATGGCGCTTACTAAAGCCGACATAGCTGAACACCTATTTGAAAAACTCGGGATCAATAAAAAAGATTCCAAAGACTTAGTTGAAGCGTTTTTTGAAGAAATCCGCTCAGCGCTAGAAAAAGGTGAGCAGGTTAAGCTCTCTGGATTTGGTAACTTTGATCTTCGTGACAAAAAAGAAAGGCCAGGACGTAATCCGAAAACGGGAGAAGATATCCCAATTTCAGCAAGACGTGTTGTGACTTTTCGACCAGGTCAAAAGCTTAAAACTCGCGTAGAAGTGGGTACAGGTAAATAATAAAAAAAGGCAGCCAGCGCTGCCTTTTTCTTTTACTAAAGTAATTACTGTTTATTACTACTGTCGAGGAGAAACGAAATCTCTGTCTTGCACACTGTCAAAAACTTGATGGGTGACTACTTCTAAACGGTCTAAATCTTTTTTGTGACTGCTAGCTTGTTCTCAATCGAAAACATTTCAATATTTCTAATACCTGACAATTCTCAATGCGCGCAAAAGTATAAGCGAGTTTGTATTTTCATGTTCATAAAAAAGCTCACAAAGGGAGTGTAAACTTCTGAGTTTGGAATTTGATCTGGCTTATTTAGCGCGAGGGTGCTGCAAAATAAATTAATGGTTTTTTCTTCGTCAAATTTAATGAAATAGCTGGCTAAGGCAAACTGTATCTATGCGTTTGTGGTTACGCTCTGTTTTTTAGACTAAGTAACTTTTCAAGCGCTGATTGGTCGTTACTACGCGAGCAATGATAGTAAAGCAGGCGGGGAGATTGGTATCTTGATATAACCCACTATTTCTTTAAGGCTAGTTAAATGGTGCTCAACTTGTGAGTTGCTTTTGCCTTTTAGTTTAATCTGCTCTTTTATTACAGCCAGCGCGGCACTTATCGTATTGTTCAACGTTTTAAGTAATAGGTAATTATTTTCGCCGTTTGGTTTTTATATTCATGTTAGCGTGAAAAAATCCACATCAGATCGTAGATGCTTACAATGGCTACCTTTATTTAAATCGCTGCATACCCCGGGTGTTTTTACACACTTTTTCGAGTGTCAATGAATTGCCACGAGCTCACAACACCAATAAACCTAATAATATATTTGCTCATACTAAGACCTATTAACCTTAACTTAATAAAGGCATTTTCATTCTAACGCAATGAATTGCTCTCTAACAGTGGAGAATCACACCAGATTAAATTAGAATAAGCAGGCCTAACTGAGATACAGCTCTCACAAGCCCTTTATCTCAGAGGCTATCCGTTCAAAAATGTTTAATTAGGTAAAAATATGACCTCATCTCACGAGTTAGAATACACGAATAGTTGGCAAGAACGCCAAGATTACGCCGAAAGTATGCAACCTATTATTGGTCGCCTTTATCGTAATCGTGGTATTGAAATTGCCGTATATGGCCGCCCATTAGTTAATGCTAGCACCATCGATATCATCAAGTCTCATAAATCAGTTGCGCAATTTGAAGGAACTAAACTACGTTTACGCGAAAGTTTTCCCTTTCTAGAAGTTATTAGCAAAATGGATTTAAATTCAGCACGTATCGATATTGGTAAGCTTGCCTATAACTACTTATTTAAAGATGTCGCAAATGGTCGCAGCGTTGAAGAATATATCAGTGACGAATTAGCTGAAATTACTAATTCTGAACGTAAAGAGTCGCGTGATGTGGTGCTTTATGGCTTTGGCCGTATTGGCCGTTTATTGGCGCGTTTGTTGATTGAAAAATCAGGCCCGTATGCTGATTTACGTTTACGCGCCATCGTAGTACGAGGCGGTAAAGAAGGTGATTTAGAAAAGCGCGCCAGCTTATTACGCCGCGATTCAATTCATGGCCCATTTAATGGTTCTATCACTATTGATAAAGAGCGTAATGCAATTAAAGCCAATGGTAGCTACATTCAAGTTATCTATGCTAACTCACCAAGTGAAGTTGATTACACCGCTTACGGTATCGAAAATGCACTTATTGTTGATAATACTGGTATCTGGAAAGATGAAGCAGGCCTTGGTCAGCATTTAGAATGTAAAGGCGCAGAAAAAGTATTATTAACCGCTCCAGCTAAAGGCGCGATTAAAAATATTGTTTATGGTGTAAATAATAGTGATATCTTACCTGCAGATAAAATTGTTTGTGCTGCTAGTTGTACCACTAACGCAATTACGCCAACATTAAAAGCGCTAAACGATAAGTTTGGTATTAATAACGGCCATGTTGAAACGGTGCACTCTTATACTAATGATCAAAATTTAATTGATAACTACCATAAAGCAGAACGTCGTGGCCGTGCTGCTGCACTTAATATGGTTATCACTGAAACGGGCGCTGCTAAAGCCGTATCTAAAGCCTTACCAGAACTTGAAGGTAAATTAACGGGTAACGCAATCCGTGTACCAACGCCCAATGTATCATTGGCTATTTTGAACTTAAACTTAGCAAAGAGTACCAGCGTTGAAGAGGTAAACTCGTTTTTACGTGACACTGCATTACATTCAGATTTGCGTGACCAAATTGATTACACAGCATCAACTGAGATCGTATCAACTGATTTAGTTGGCAGTCGTTATGCTGGTGTCGTTGATTCAAAAGCGACTATCGTAGATGAAAAGCGTGTTGTACTGTACGTTTGGTATGATAATGAGTTTGGTTACAGCTGCCAAGTAGTTCGTTGTATGCGCGATATGGCTGAAGTTTCATTCCCAAGCTTGCCGCGTTAATCGAAACGATTAATAACCTTTACAAAAGCCAGCAAAATAGCTGGCTTTTTTAGTGATGAATATTTTTTCAAAGTATATGCCATGTGGTAGGCTGTTAGGGTTTGCTACATTTCAGTAACAAGGTGAGCCTGATATAGGTTCATCGAATAAGTATAATTGCTGACTAACAAGCGATGGGTTAGCTATTAATTTTTAACCAATAGGTTTTATAAAATGAAAATCACCAGTAATTTTGATAGTGGTAATATCAAGGTCGTTGACGCGGCTGAGCCACTAAATATTCAACTTGAGATCAATAAAGATCATCAATCAGACTTTTTCCAGTGGTTTCACTTTCGATTAGAAACAACCCCTTTTCAAAACCACAAACTGCACATAAATAACCTTGAAAATTCAGCTTATCCAGATGGCTGGAAAGGCTACAATACGGTCGCTTCTTACGACCGTCAAACTTGGTTCCGTGTTCCATCCGAGTATGAAAATGGCACTTTGTCATTTGAAGTAGAACCGGAATGCGGCACCATGTATTTTGCATACTTTGCTCCTTATAGCTACGACCGTCACTTAGACTTAATTACCTGGGCGCAAAGCCAAGAAGCATGTAGCTTAGAAACCCTAGGCGAAACATTAGATGGTCGTGATATGAGCGTATTACGTGTGGGTAGTGAAAGCGACCAAGGTAAAAAAATAATTTGGGTAACTGCGCGTCAGCACCCTGGTGAAACAATGGCTGAGTGGTATGTTGAAGGGTTACTTCATAAATTACTTGATGATGAAGATCCGCACGCTGCAGCACTATTATCAAAAGCGGTATTCTACATTGTGCCAAACATGAACCCTGATGGCAGTGCACGCGGACACTTGCGTACCAATGCTAAGGGCGTTAATTTAAATCGTGAGTGGCAAACACCCAGTATAGAAAACAGCCCTGAAGTGTATTTAGTACTTAATAAAATGCGCGACACAGGTCTAGATATGCATTTAGATATTCATGGTGACGAAGCAATTCCTTATAACTTTGTGGCGGGCAGTGAAGGTATTCCAAGTTACGATGCACGTTTAAAAGAACTTGAAGATAGCTTTAAAGCAGCGCTACATATTGTAACGCCTGAGTTTCAAGATGAGCATGGTTACCCGCAGGATGAGCCAGGTAAAGCGAATTTAACTGTAGGTTCTTCAGCGGTTGCAGAAGAATTCAACGCACTGGCTTATACAGTAGAAATGCCGTTTAAAGATAATGATGACTTACCTGATCCAGACTATGCTTGGTCTGATCGTCGCTCATATCAATTTGGCCAAGATACTTTGGCTGCAATTGTAAATGTAGTTGATAATTTACGCTAAAAAAAGTAGGGCATCATTAATGATGCCCTTTTTAATATCTAATATAAAAACAAATATAGTAATTTATAAATAATAACAAGAGGATCACAAAGTGGATGTATTTGGACAGTTTTTAGATAGCCTTGATGGTATGTTAGGGGGTGCAGTATGGTTCCCTTACGTGTTATTAGGCGTGGGTTTATTTTTTACGGTTTACTTAAAGTTCCCACAAATTCGATATTTTAAACACGCCTGTAAAATTGTTACGGGTAAGTTTGATAAAAAAGATACCGAAGGTGACACTACACACTTTCAGGCACTTGCAACTGCGCTTTCAGGCACTGTTGGTACTGGTAATATTGGTGGCGTAGCACTTGCTATTTCTATTGGTGGCCCAGCGGCGTTATTCTGGATGTGGATGACCGCCTTTTTTGGTATGACGACCAAATTTGTTGAAGTTACCTTGTCACATAAGTACCGTGAAAAAACTGAAGATGGCACGATGGCAGGTGGTCCCATGTATTACATGGATAAGCGTCTGAACATGAAGTGGCTGGCTGTGTTATTTGCTATAGCCACGGTGATCAGTTCATTTGGCACCGGAAGCTTGCCACAAATTAATAATATCTCCCAAGGCATGCAAGCCACCTTTGGTTTTGCACCGATGGCGACAGGTGCTGTGTTATCTGTATTATTGGCGCTGGTTATTCTAGGTGGTATTAAACGTATTGCTGCTATTACCTCTCGCGTGGTGCCGTTAATGGCAGCGATTTATATTATTGGTGCATTGGCGGTTATTTTTTATAACTTTGAAAATATTGGTCCTTCGTTTGCTTCTGTATTTACTGATGCCTTTACGGGTTCAGCTGCGGCGGGTGGTTTCTTAGGGGCGTCTTTTGCTTATGCGTTTAACAGAGGTGTAAATCGGGGCTTATTCTCAAACGAAGCCGGTCAAGGTTCTGCGCCTATTGCTCATGCATCAGCAAAGGCTGATGAACCCGTATCAGAAGGTATGGTGTCTATTTTAGAACCTTTCATCGATACCATTGTAATTTGTACGCTTACCGGTTTAGTTATTTTGTCATCAGGGGTGTGGAACGAAAAGTTTGAAACCCATTTTGAGCGTTCTTCAATGAGTATTGTTAAAGGCAGTTATTCAGAAGCGAATGAAGAAAATCGCGAGCAGCTTTATAATTACCTTAATGGTAAAGACAGCGCCATTGAGCTTTATAACGGTAACATCGAAGTAGAAAATGGTATTGCTACTAATAGTGACTTTACTGTACTTCACTCTCGTTCAATTGGTGAAGATATTCGCTTTGGTATTACTGACAAACATAAATACTCTGGGACAGTTGAAGTGGTTAAAGGGTTACCTACTGACGACAGCATTAGTTTAATCGGTAAGTCGCTCGTACATTCCGCGGAGCTAACAACGTATGCATTTACGCGCGGCTACTTTGGTGATAGCGGTAAATATATAGTTTCTATAGGTTTATTATTATTTGCGTTTTCTACAGCAATTGCCTGGTCGTATTATGGCGATCGCGCGATGATTTATTTATTAGGTCATCGCTCAGTTATGCCATATAGAGTCTTTTATGTTGCGGGCTTCTTTTGGGCATCATTTGCTGACACCACACTAGTTTGGAAGCTTGCGGCGGTGGCTATTGTAGTTATGACTTTACCTAACTTATTTGGCATTATGCTACTAAGAAAAGAAATGAGACAGTCAATAGATGAGTACTGGGTCAAATTCAAAAAAGACAACGACAAATAAAACAAGTACAATAAAAGGCGCCGCAAGGCGCCTTTTTTATGCGTAGACATTTATGCGAAGTATGGAGATAGATATGGCGATTGTTCGTTGTCCTAGTTGTGATAAGTCAATATCAGATAAACACCAGCAGTGCCCTCACTGTGAGAGTAATGTAGCGGAGCTTAATGATGAGCAGCGTCAGCAATTAGCCCGTGAAAAGCAGATCGAAAAACAACAAAAGTTTATGAATCATTCCTTTTTTGCACTTTTCATTTTCTTAGGTGGATTCTTCTGTTTATATTTCCTGCACCCAGAACCAAAATCAATTGAGTGGTACGCATGCACAGCAGCTATTGGCATTGGTTGTATTTGGTATTTAATAAATCGCGTTATCTTAGTGACTTTAAAAAAGAAAAAATGACATGAATATCGATAATCTTGTAAATACGATTACCCCTGAATTATTTGAGCGTCTACAGTACGGCGCGGCGACAGGAAAGTGGCCTGATGGAACTGTTTTAAGCGACACACAAAAAGAACAAACAGTGCAATTAGTGATGCTTTACCAAGCTAAAATAGCTAAAACAAACGAGCAGTTTACCATCGGCGAAAATGGTGAAATGGTGCAAAAGAGTAAAGCACAACTGCAAAAAGAATTTTCCGCTGATAATGAAATAGCAAGGTTTAGTGAACATGATCTTTAAACACCTCTTTACTCCAAAATGGAAGCATCCAAAGCAACAGGTGCGTTTAGACGCCATTGAAAATCTCGACGTTGAACGCGATGCTAGCATTTTAAATACGCTTGCAATTGACGATAGCTCAGCTGAAATCCGCAAAAAAGCACTTAACAAAGTTAATGACTTAGTACTTTGGTGGCAAGCTTATAAGCAAGATAAAAGCTTAAAAGACTTAGCCGAGCAACATATTTCAAATGCACTTTTAAGTGATGAAAACAAATTATCAAGTGATATTAAAAATGAGTACATAGAGCGCTTCGCTCCGGTAAAAACACTCGAAAAACTTGCCTTTGCTGAAAAAGAGCTGCAAGTCAGAGTTAAGCTTTTAAAGCGATTATCTAACCCGAAGCTAATTGAAAAAGCATTTAAAGAGGGCAGTGATGAGCTGCAACAACAGCTTGTTGAACTGGTAATAAGCCAGCAGCTAGTTAAAAGCTTAGTAAAACATGCCCAAGGTGAAGCAAAAACGGCATTGCAAACGCATCTAGATAACGAGCGCTTAGCACTGGAAATGCCCATGCAAGTACAAAATGAAACGCGAGTTATTTTGGCAAAACTTAATGCTCTGCGTGACAAGCAAGATTACATTTTGGTTAATGAGCAAAATAATGATCTAGTTGCAAAGTGGCAGGCACTAGAGCTTAAATGGCTAAGTAACGAACAAATCGCTACTTTAGATGAAAAATATAAATCTCTCACCACAAAATTAGACGCGCATATCGCATTACTAAGTAAAACGCACCAACAAGCGCAAGCTTTGCTTTTACAAAAACAACGTGAGCTTTTAGCGCTTGCGAACCTCGAAGCACTTAGTGAAGAAATTGAAAATGCTTTACAGCTTGGTCTTGAGGCGCCTGAGCAGATCCAGCAAGATTGGTTAGAAGCAAAAGTAGCACAAGCGAAAACGACGATAGCCGAAAGTGAGTTAAGCCCAAGTGCTGAAAAAGCGCAGACGATTAAAAAGTTAAATGAGTTATTTCAACAAGTCACTCAATTACCAAAGCTTAGCCAGGCAATTAGCGATTATAAACTGGCTTATACAGCGCTTGGCGAAATTAACCGCGAGGTAGATATTACTACTTTTGATGCGATTAGTGACGAATATGAAGCAGCGTACAAAGCGGCCAGTACACCTTTAAAACAACTGCCACCACGCTTACAAAGCCCCTTTAAAACTGAACTTAAAGCACATAAAAAACAGTGGCAAAGTGATCTTGAGTCATTAACTACACAACTTACAAAAAGCCAACAGCAAGCAAGTCGTAAAGCGCGTGATGTAAAGCGCCTGATTGAGCAGGGCCGTTTTAATGTGGCGTTCGGTGTGTTTAAAGGCTTTACTGAGCTTTACGAAAGTTTAACACCAAACTATCAACGCAGTCTTGAAAAGGTAAAAACCGATTTAGAGCAGCAGTTAGCCGATGCACGCGATTGGCAAAAATACGCATCTACGCCAAAGCGTGATGAGCTCCTTAATGAAATTAACGTATTATTAGAAGAGTCATGTTCAGATCCTAAAGCGCGCGCCGATGAAGTGAAAACGTTACGTCGCCGCTGGAATGAGTTAGGTCGACTTGATACCGAGCAAGAGCAATTACAAGGCAAAGAGTTTGATGACAAAATAGAATTGTTATTTGCTCCTTGCCGAGAACATTTTGCACAGCTTGAACAGCAGCGCAAAGTCACTAAAACTGAACGACAAGCTATTATCGAGCAAATGCAGCAATTAGCTGATACTGATACTGCAAGCAGTGAGATTAATTGGAAAGAGTTTGAAAGCCAGTACAACCGTATTAATAAAGCATGGCGCAGTGCCGGTAATGTTGAGCCAAAAGTATATAAGGCCCTGCAAAGCCAGTATAAAACTCATCAGCAAGTGGTATTTAATGCGTTAACTGCATTTCATAAAGCAAACGGCGCTGCAAAAAGTGAATTAATAGCACAAGCTGAACAACTTTCTCTAAGTGATGACTTAGCCAGCGCTTGTCAGCAACTAAAAGCACTACAGCAACAATGGCAAACAATTGGCTTTGCTGGTGTGAAAGCTGAGAACACGCTTTGGCAAAAATTCCGCCAGTTTAATGATGCTACTTTTGCAAAACGTAGTGATGAGTTTGCAGAGCAAAAACAACAACAAGCTGTAGATAATGCTGTTGTTGTGGCGCAGCTTGTAGAGTTAGAAGACGCCCTTGATGCTGTTAATCAAAAAGCGCAACTACTCGATTTGCGTACTAAAGTAAGCGCGCTTGAAAGCAGCAAACCACTTGCTAAACGTATTCAGCAGTTACAAGCAAACATTGACGATAAATTAGCACTGCTTACAGCTAAAGCGGCGAAGGCTGACTTTGATGCGTTATTCAATGCGCTAGAAGAGGGCCAAGCAATACCGGCTCAATGGCAAGCTAGCCCTGAGACAGCATTAACCCCTGAACAGCTGCTAGTTAGAATGGAAATTTTGGCAAACGTAACAAGCCCAGAAGGTGCGGCGCGTATGGCTGAGCAAGTAGCGATGCTTGATGATAAACATCGCGGCGAGCACGCTGATTTACATTACTACTTAAAACAGTTGTTGGCACTCAGTCAAGGTTCAGTTGATGCTGGCACACTAACTCGTTTGAAAGCAGTATTTAATATTGTATAAACGTAACTCAATACATTAAGTACACGATTTGAAGCCGCCAAGCAGTTTACTGGCGGTTTTTTTATAAGGAAAAACAATGAAGTATATTTTATTAATAGGGTGTTTATTTTTAGCTGCGTGTAATACTACCAATGGTGTGTCAGTTTATTCATTCACCAATAGCGAAATAGAGTCTGCGCTTAATCAACAGCTCCCTAAGCTAAGTGATGAAATGCGTGTCATGGGCTTACCGGTGCAATTTGATGTTAATGACTTAAGCGTAAACGTAGGTCCTAATAACCGTGATGTGGTGGTGCTTGGTGCTGATACAAGTGCAGTTGTGAATGCTTTTGCACTGAAATACCCCGTACGTTTAAAATTACAAATAGAAGGCTCGCCATTTTATGATAGTGAGAAAAAAGCGGTTTTTTTACGTAACGTTAAATTACTTGATTCGAGCGTTGATGCCGGCGGTTTTAAAGGTAACTTAGGGCTTTTAAACGAGGAGGCTTTGCAAGTTATTAATGGCTTTTTAGCGGTGAACCCCGTTTATAAACTTAATACCAACGATCCAAAAGTGGCTATTTTAAGTAACTTGCCGTTAGATATGAAAATTGTCGAAGGGGCTATCAAGTTGGTGCCAAGAATGTAGTTGAATAAGTAACAACTTAGAATTGAAAAAGCCCTGTAAGTCAGGGCTTTTTAGTTTGTCTCAAGGGGAATCTTGTATTAAAACAGCTTAATTCACATCAGCATAAAAACAACCAAAACCGGGCAGGGTTAAGGTGTTATTTAGTAGACCACCACAATGGTGAATTAGTTCATTATGAACCCTAATATTTGTGTGATTTAGTTCAAAGCTCGCATCAGTGTCAGCTAAATTAAATACACATAACAGCTTTGCACCGCCGTGTGTGCGATAAAAAGCAAGTATCGGCTCCGGGGTTTCAATAAATTCGATATCACCCTCTAATAGCGCTGGTTGTGTTTTACGCCATGCCATAAAAGCGCGAAATGCATTGAGTATCGAGTTGTCATCCGCATCTTGTAACGAAACCGCTTGATTGTGGTGTTGCTCACCTACTGGCAGCCAAGGCGTAGCTGATGAAAATCCAGCTTGTGGGCAGTCCTTGTCAAAATGCCAAGGCATAGGCGTACGACAACCATCACGACCTTTAAAGTTAGGCCAGAAAGTAATGCCGTAAGGGTCTTGTAAGTCTTCAAATGCGACTCTTGCTTCGCCTAGACCTAGTTCTTCACCTTGATACATGCAAACACTGCCACGTAATGACGCAAGTAGTGCACTGAGCATTTTACATTGCTTAGGAATAATCGTGTCTGTATTACTCCAACGACTCGCTACGCGTTCTACGTCATGATTACTAAACGCCCAGCATGGCCAGCCTTCAGTCATTCTATTTTCTAATGTTTCAACTGTTGTACGAATGTATTCACTGCTGTAGTCATTAGTAAGTAGCTCAAAGCTATAACCCATGTGAAGCTTATCGCCACCTGCCGTATACTCGGCCATTGTCGCTAGTGAGTCTTCTGATGAAATTTCACCTAATGAGACTGTGCCAGGGTACTTATTAAGAAGAGTACGAATATCCTGCATAAAGCTGATGTTTTCAGGCTGCGTGTTATTGTAGTGATGGTATTGAAACGCATACGGGTTATCTTCACTAAAACCACGACCTTGGCGCTTTTCAGGCGGTTTAGCGGGGTTATCCCGAAGCGCTGCATCGTGATAACAAAAGTTGATTGCATCCAAACGAAAACCGTCGACACCCTTTTTCAGCCAAAACTCAACGTTATCGAGAACGGCTGCCCGTACATCTGGGTTATGAAAGTTCAGATCCGGTTGTTCGGTTAGAAAGTTATGCAAGTAGTATTGTCCACGACGCGGCTCCCACTGCCAAGCTGGACCACCGAATATGCTCAACCAGTTATTAGGTTGGGTGCCATCGGGTTTTGCATCTGCCCAGACATACCAATCTGACTTATCATTGCTTTTATCTTCACGGCTATCTAAAAACCATTGATGCTGATCAGAAGTGTGGCTGAGTACCTGATCAATAATAATTTTAATGTCACGCTGGTGGGCCTCAGCAATTAGTTCGTCAAAGTCATCAATATTGCCAAAAAGCGGATCAATATCCCGGTAATCACTTATATCGTAACCAAAGTCTTTCATTGGGGATTTAAAAAATGGAGAGACCCAAATAGCATCAACGCCTAAATTTTTAATATAATCGATTCGACTGATGATGCCTTTAATATCACCAATGCCGTCACCGTTGGTATCTTGAAAACTGCGCGGATAAACCTGATAAATCACTGCCCCTTTATACCACTGCTGTTGAGCCATTTTTTTCTCCATCGTGACAACACTGCCCATTTTACCCTAGCAATTATTGCTGTTTAGAAATGGTGTGTTCGTAATCTTGTTATCAGTTCGATTAAAACGAACTACGTTATTTTTTAAAAAGCATACGTGAAGGGCTTGATACTGTAAAAAGGATACATACGTATGCATGCTAAATAGATCGCTTTGACAAGGAAAACAGTCTCATAAAAACCTATTAACAAAGGTATGTGTTCGGCAAATGAATGTTTACCAATTCTCGTTTTCGTATCATTAACAAAGTAGTTAATCCAACTTGGTGCATATTCTATGGGTTCTGTAGCGTTATGGTGCAGCGCCATTAATGGTCTTACCAATTGTCATTCAGAAAAAGGGGCGACTGAAACGCGCATGTAAAGTGTGAATACACTAATAATTAAGGTCTTAAACTGTAAATTACCGCATTAAAGGAACTCGAAGCAGTGAATATTTCTTTTATAAAATAGAATGCTCAACTGCCCCATCTTTATACCTATAAAAACAAGGTGTTGCCATTATTTTTGTGAATTATTTGTTAAGGTTGTTGGTTTTGCACTAACCTGAATACGTATGCATGGAGTTGTTAATAAAATAAGGCAGGCGTTAATATTCATCCTGACAACAAAATTAGCTAACTAATAACTGCGCACTATCACTCGCATCTTATTCTGTTGGTATAACAATATGGGTAACGGGAAAATATCATGTCTATGTTCAAACCAAGTATATTAACAATTGCACTTGCTACAGCAGGTATTAGCAGTTTCGCTTCACACGCACAAGAAGAGCAACCAACCACCAAGAGTGACGTAGAAGTCATCGAAGTTAAAGGTTTCCGTGGCAGCGTCGTTGAGTCAATCAATACAAAACGTTTTTCATCAGAAGTGGTTGAATCTATTTCTGCAGAAGATATTGGTAAATTACCAGATTCGTCAATTGCTGAGTCAATTGCACGTCTTCCTGGTTTAACAGCGCAGCGCCTAGATGGCCGTGCCAGTCGTGTAAGCGTTCGTGGTTTTAGTGAAAACGAAAGTGCAACAACCTTTAATGGTCGTGAGCAGGTATCGATTGGCGACAACCGTGGTGTTGAGTTTGACCTTTACCCATCTGAAATTATGAGCGGTGTTACTGTATATAAAACACCAAGTGCTAGCATTGAAGCTGAAGGCATTGCCGGTGTTATTGACATGCAAACGGTAAAACCTTTAAGTAAAGGTGAGCGTGTGATCATGTTTAATGGTCAACTAGAGCAGTCAGGTTTTGATAAGCTAAACCCAGATGGTGATGACAAAGGCTTTCGTGGCACGGTTTCATACATTGATCAGTTTGCAGATGACACTATAGGTGTTGCATTTGCTTACAATACTATGAGCTCACCTAACCAAGAAAAACGCTGGAATTCTTGGGGATACCCTGAATACGACGTTGATGGACAGAATTATTCAATCTTAGGCGGCGCTAAACCTTTTGTACGTTCATCAACACTTGAACGTGATTCAGCGATGCTAGTAGTTGAAGCTGCACCAAATGACCGTTTAAACATGACATTTGATGCGTTGTATGTTGATTTTACAGATGAAAAAATCCTACGTGGTATTGAAACTCCATTTTTTCCTGATTGGGGTGGGCAAGGCAATATTGATCCAAATAGCCTAGCTATAGATGAAGAATCTGGGTTTATCACCAGTGCAGTAACAGAAGGTCAACGTGTAGTAGTTCGTAATGATGTTGAAGAACGTGATGCTGAATTAACGCAATTTGGTTTTAATACTAAATATGACATTGACGACTCATGGTCGGTAGAGTTTGATGCGAGCTTATCTGAAGTTGAGCGAAAGGATTGGAGCTTACAAAGTTATTCTGGCACAGGCCGTGGTAATGCAAATGGTGTTGCTGACAACATAGGTTATTCGCTTGATGGTGGTAACACTGGTGCGCAGTTCTCACATGAACTCGATTACAGTGATTACGGCTTAATTCAATTAGGCGGGCCATTATCTTGGGGAGAGAGTGCAGCGCTTAATGATAAATATGGTTTAACTGGCACGCCTTACGAAAATACAGCACAAGACGGCTTTATTAATGCCCCTGAGGTTAATGATGAACTACATACTTTAAAGCTAGCGGCAAGTAAGCTATTAGAAAACGATTACTTAAGCAAAGTTAGTTTTGGTATGTCATATCGCGACCGCGAGAAGAGCAAAAAGTCTGAGGGGTACTACTTAACATTAAGTGACTTCTCATTAGATAACCCAGGTATGCTTGTCGTTCCAGAGCAATACCGTCTCGGAACTGCTAGTTTAGATTTTATCGGTATGGGTGATATGATCGCCTATGATACCCGTGCACTAGTTGACGATGGATATTATAGCTCAATCCAAGAAAGTTTAACGGATATAAAACACACGACGCAATCATACACAGTGCAAGAAAAAGTCACGGCGTTTTTTGTACAAGCTGATATTAATGCTGAAGTAGGTGAACTACCACTAACAGGTAACTTTGGTGTTCGCTATGTTAGAACTGAGCAATCTTCGCAAGGCTTTGCCGCCGTACCGAACGAAGCGACTGGTCTAGTTGAGGCCGTTCCTAGCAATGTGTCTCATGATTATAGTCATGTTTTACCTAGTCTTAATTTATCTTTAGCGCTAGATGAAAATCAAACTGTGCGTTTTGGTGCCGCTAAAACTATCTCACGAGCCCGCCTAGATGAAATGAATGCTTCTGTTAATGCGAGCTATAATTCAGAGCGTCCTGATGAGAATGGCAACTATTGGTCAGTATCGGGTGGTAACCCTACACTTGAACCAAAAGAAGCAACGGGTTTTGATTTGACTTATGAAAACTACTTTAGTGCAGAAGGCTACTTCTCAGCAGCTGTATTTTATAAAGACTTAAGTCAATGGATATTTGATGGCGTATACGAAGTTGATATGTCAGGGGTTGCTGACCCTTCAACGGGTGAGATACCAGAGAATAGTAGTGGTACTGCATCAGGTAAAGTGAATGGCGGTGGTGGAGACCTTTGGGGTTATGAATTGTCTCTTGCTCTACCATTTAATGTCTTTAGCGACTCACTAGAAGGCTTTGGTTTAATTGCCAGCCATACTGGAATTGAACAAGATGTTGAAGATCAAAACGGCAACGAATATGAGCTACCTGGTCTATCAGACAAAATAGAAAGTTTAACTTTTTATTATGAAAACTATGGCTTCCAAGCACGTACTAGCATGCGTAAACGCAGCGACTTTAAAGGTGATATTTACAACGCAGGTTATGAAACACAGCAAGTAAACATCTTAGGTGAAACAATTTGGGACGTACAAGTTGGCTATGATTTTGGCGAAGCGGGTGTTGAGAGCTTAGATGGCTTAAATGTGACATTCCAAGTACAAAATATCACTGAAGAACCATTTACAACATTAAGTGGTGATAACGCTTTGCAAGTTCGTGATTATCAAGATTATGGACGTAACTTTATCCTTGGTTTCAGCTACAAGCTTTAACTGAAATTTAGTTAAGATATTTAGCCCTTGTGATTTGTTTTACAAGGGCTTTTTTATATCGACTACACTTAACTAAAAGCAAGTGGAGCAGGGGCTATGCAGAATAAACAAATAAAAGGCGTGGTAATAGCTGGTGGTGGCACTGCGGGTTGGATAACCGCAGCCTTACTAAATAAAGTGCTAGGTAAAATAGTTAATATTACCCTGATTGAATCAGAGCAAATTGGTACTGTGGAAGTGGGTGAAGCGAGCATTCCGCCGATTCTTCACCTTAATGCTGCATTAGGTATACCTGAGAGTGAGTTTATTAAAGCAACTCAAGCGACCATTAAATTGGGGATCGAGTTTGAAAACTGGCGAGCACCACAACACAGCTACATGCATGCTTTTGGTGAGATAGGCAAAGATCTCCCGTTTTGTGAGTTTTATCATTATTGGTTGAGGGCCAAGCAACAGGGCACTAATGCTGACTTTTGGGATTTTTCACTTAATTACCAAGCGGCCAAACAGCATAAATTTGCCCATTTAAAACATATTCCTAATACCCAGCTTAGTGGTTTAAATTACGCTTATCATTTTGACGCTACCTTGTACGTGGAATTTTTAAAAGAGCTGACTATATCACGCGGTGTTAAACGTATTGAGGGTAAAATTGCGAATGTTAAGCAATGCCCAGAGAGCGGTTTTGTAAAGGCACTTGAGCTGTTAGATGGGCAAATAATTTCAGGCGATTTATTTATAGATTGCACAGGGCTAAGCGCACTGCTAATCGAAAAGACCTTAAATACTGGGTTTGATGATTGGTCACATTGGTTACCTTGCGACAGTGCTATTGCCTTACAAACTAAAACCACTACAGAGCCAGCGCCTTATACGCGCTCAATTGCTCACGATGCGGGTTGGCAGTGGCAAATCCCGTTGCAACACCGTGTTGGTAATGGTTTAGTATATTCAAGTCGTCATATTACTGATGAGCAAGCTAAACAACAACTCCTTGATAATATTCCCGGTGAACCAATTACAGAGCCTAGAGTGATTCGTTTTAAAACTGGGCGCCGTCGTAAGCAATGGCACAAAAATGTAGTGGCTATTGGCTTATCAAGCGGTTTTTTAGAACCGTTAGAATCAACCAGTATTCATTTAATTCAAACGGCGGCAATTCGGTTAATTAAATTATTTCCCCACCAAGGGATCAAACCTGTTTTAATCGATACCTTTAATAAGCAAAGCAAAACCGAAGTTGAGCGAATAAGAGATTTTATTATTCTGCATTATAAACTGACCGAGCGTGATGACAGCGGATTTTGGCGTCAGTGTAAACAAATGGATATTCCTATATCGCTGCAAAACAAAATCGATTTATTTAAGCAAACAGGTAAATTAACTAGAGAAGATGATGAGCTTTTTGCCGAAGTTGCTTGGCAGCAAGTAATGATAGGCCAAGGGCTTGAAGCACATGATTATCATCCACTCGCCGAGTTATTTACGAATTTAAAAACGCTTATCAACGGCACTGTAAAGCAATTACCCACACACAGTGAATTTTTAGCGAGGATGAAAAATAATTAATATGAAATCACTCATGCACACTTTTTTACTAAGCACGCTTTTTGGTATGTGTTTAAACGTCAATGCAATAACGGCATCACCACAAAACTGGTGGGTTGGTATGCAAAGCAAGCAATTACAAATTATGCTGCATGAGCCAAATGTTGCTAAGCAGCAATGGCAACTTGAATCACATGCTGGCGTTGAGTTAACAAGCATTACGCATACGGATAACCCCAATTACGCTTTTTTAAATCTTGCAATAAACCCGAGCGCAAAGCCTGGTGTGTTAGTATTTAGCAGCAAATCAGGGGAGCGTTTTGAGTATCAATTGCATGCACGTAAAGCAAACAGCAGTAAACGCAGTGGTTTTAATAGCAGTGATACCATTTACTTAATTAACCCGGATCGCTTCGCTAATGGTGATAGCAGCAACGACACCGTAAAAGGAATGCTTGAGGCTGCAAAGCCAATTGAGCGAGGCGGGCGTCACGGTGGCGACATTCAAGGTGTAATTAACGCACTGCCGTATTTACAAAAACTGGGCGTTACCCAGCTTTGGTTAACGCCAGCGCTTGAAAATGATATGCCTAGCTATTCGTACCATGGCTATGCAATTACTGACTTTTACAACATAGATCCACGTATGGGCTCAAATGAGTTGTATCGCGAGTTATCAGCTAAAGCGAAACAACACGGTATCGGTATGGTGATGGATTTAGTACTTAACCATTTTGGCTCAAAGCATGAGTGGATGACAGACAAACCCACAGCCGATTGGATCAATTTCAACGGTGACTTTGCAAACGGCAACCATGCAACAAGCCATGCACGACAAACTATACAAGATCCACATGCCAGCGAGTTCGATAAACGCCAGTTTAGTGATGGTTGGTTTGTAGCGACTATGCCTGATTTGAACCAGCGCCAACCATTATTAGCAACATACTTAATTCAAAATGCTATTTGGTGGATTGAATACGCCGACTTAAGCGGTATTCGCGTTGATACCTATTCATATTCAGACAAAGCATTTTTAGCTGACTGGACTAAAGCGATAATGACTGAATACCCTGACTTTAATATTGTTGGCGAAGAGTGGACCAGCAATCCTGCGATTGCCTCATACTGGCAAGCGGGCAAAGTTAATAACGATGGTTACACCTCAAGTCTACCAAGTGTGATGGACTTTTCATTACAAGAAGCACTTATTCAAGCACTTAATGAAGATGAAAGCTGGAATACTGGCTGGGTAAAAGTGTATCAATCAATCGCCAATGACTTTTTATACCCAAATCCTGATAACTTATTGGTGTTTGCCGATAATCACGACATGAGCCGCGTTTATACTGAGCTTAAGCAAGATTTAGCGAAAACTAAAATGGCGATGACACTGCTCTTAACTACCCGTGGTATTGCACAAATGTACTACGGTACCGAAGTTTTGCTTGATAACACGGGCAGTAATGATCACGGTGATATTCGCATTGATTTCCCCGGTGGCTTTAAAGGCCAACCAAGTAATGCGTTTACAGGGCAGGGCTTATCAGATGAGCAGCGTGATATGCAGCAAGCCATTACCACTTTACTTAATTTTAGAAAGCAAAGCCCAGCCATTGCTCATGGAAAGCTGACTCACTTTAGCCCTAAAGCAGGTATATACAGCTATGCGCGGATCAGTGATCAGCAAACGGTACTGGTGTTTTTAAATAAAAATAGCGCAGCAAAAAGCTGGTCATTAGCATATATGCAAGAGGTTATTGGGCAACATAAACAGGCCATAAACCTTTTTACTAACCAAGCAATTAGCCTAATTGATACAGTGACTTTAGCGCCTAAGAGTGCAACGGTATTAATAATTGAGTAAATACCTAGGTGAATACGTATGCAGCCACTGTCAGTCAGTGGCTGTTCACTTTAGTATTAAATTTATAATAAAAATGACGTTTAAATGACAATCCATTAAAACGTCAAATCTAAGTAAGAACATTATGACAACAAACAAAACCACAATTAGTACATTTAAATATGGCTCATGGGTATTAGCTAGTAGCTTATTGTTATCGAGCTGCTCAGGTGAGCCCACAACCCCCAGTGCCGACAAAAAAGTAGCTGAACAAGTTAACGAACATTCAAAGCCGGTGGTTTACCAAGTATTCACCCGTTTATTTGGTAATACCCAAACAGCCAACGTGCCATGGGGAACCAAAGAGCAAAATGGCGTAGGCACATTTAGTGACTTTAATGATGCTGCTTTAAGTGGCATTAAAGAACTTGGTACCACCCATATTTGGTATACCGGCGTGCTTCACCACGCGCTGGTAGGCGATTACAGCCAATATGGAATTAGCCAAGATGATCCAGATGTAGTGAAAGGGCGCGCAGGCTCTCCTTATGCTATTAAAGATTATTACGATGTAAACCCAGATTTAGCCATCAATCCAGAGCGCCGCCTTGAAGAATTTGCGGCATTGATTGAGCGCACCCACCAACACGGTATGAAAGTGGTGATTGATATTGTGCCAAATCATGTGGCGCGTCATTATCAATCTACTGCTAAACCTGCTGGTGTGAAAGATTTTGGTGAGCAAGACGATACCAGCGTAGAGTATGCCCGCGATAATAACTTTTACTACGTTACTGGGCAGTCATTTCAAGTACCAACCAGTGAAAATTACCAAGTACTGGGCGGTAATACCCACCCACTTGCCGATAACTTATTTGATGAAACACCTGCAAAATGGACTGGTAACGGTGCCCGAGCTGCTAAGCCTGATATTAACGATTGGTACGAAACGGTTAAAGTTAACTACGGCGTAAAACCCGATGGTAGCTACGACTTTCCAACGTTACCAAGCGATTATGCCAATCAAGATTTACGCGCGCACTTTGAATTTTGGCAAGATAAAGAATTGCCAAACAGCTGGTATAAATTTCGTGATATCGCCTTGTATTGGCTCGATAAAGGCGTAGATGGTTTTCGTTATGATATGGCTGAAATGGTGCCCGTGGAGTTTTGGAGCTTTTTAAATTCATCTATCAAGATGCACAACCCAGAGGCATTTTTACTAGCCGAAGTGTACAACCCATTGATGTACCGAACTTATATTCACCAAGGTAAAATGGATTACTTGTATGACAAAGTAGGCTTTTACGACACCTTAAAAGCTATAATGCAAGGCAAGCAAGCCGCAAGTAGTATTTTTAATGCTCAGCAAAAAGTGGCTGACATAGAGCAACATATGCTGCACTTTTTAGAAAACCATGACGAACAACGTATCGCAAGTCCTGATTTTGCCGGCGATGCCGCATTGGGCAAGCCTGCAATGGTGGTCTCTCACCTAATCAGTCGCTCGCCAAGCTTGCTTTATTTTGGTCAAGATGTCGGTGAAGATGGCTCAGAAAACGCGGGGTTTGGTAGCCCAACTCGCACCAGTATTTTTGACTATATTGGTGTTCCTGCTCACCAAGCGTGGATGAACAACGGTAAATTTGATGGCGGTCAGTTAACAACTGAACAAGCGCAATTACGCCAATATTATATTTCAATTATGGCACTTAACGATTTACCAGCGATTGTTGCCGGCGATATGGCGCAGCTGATGATCACGGGGAGTGACAGCGTGGTTGGTTTTGTGCGTACCTTAGGACAGCAATCATTATGGGTGCTGAGTAACTTTAGTCAGCAAGCGCAAACAGTCACTATTACGCTCACGCCCAATCAAGCAACAATGCTCAAACCAAACTCAACGCTTTACGATCTATTAGAGTCGCATAACGGTATTTTGGTGAGCGATGAGAAACAAAATACAACCTTTACGCTGACCCTTGATGCACTCAGTAGTGCCGTTTTAACAAATAAGGCTGACCATGAATTATAATAACAAACCAACCTTAAGCTTTTGGCAAATATGGAACATGTGCTTTGGCTTTTTAGGCATTCAATTTGGCTTTGCACTGCAAAACGGTAATGTCAGCCGTATTTTTCAAACCTTAGGTGCAAATATTGATGACATTCCAATTTTATGGATTGCAGCACCACTAACAGGTTTAATTGTACAACCTATTATTGGTTACTGGAGCGATAAAACGTGGGGCAAATTGGGGCGCCGTAGACCGTTCTTTTTATATGGCGCAATTTTAACCACGTTAGCGTTATTTATCATGCCTAACTCACCAACACTGTGGATAGCTGCTGGAATGCTGTGGATCATGGACGCCTCTATCAACGTCACCATGGAACCGTTTCGAGCATTGGTCAGTGATAACTTGCCAACTAAACAGCGTGCAACCGGCTACGCCATGCAAAGCTTTTTTATTGGTGTAAGTTCGGTGGTTGCCTCAGCATTACCGTGGATGATGACCAACTGGTTTGATATTTCTAATATTGCCCCAGCTGGGCAAATTCCAGAGTCTGTAAAATTCTCCTTTTACTTTGGTGCTGTTGTCTTACTTGTTGCGGTATTTTGGACTGTGTTTACCACCAAAGAATATTCACCAGAGCAGCTTGAGCAATTTAATGATCATGTTGAGCAAGCACCTGTAACAACAACCAGTAAACAAGTTAATTTTAACAAAGGTGGGGCAATATTCACCGTGCTTGGTCTCGCTATCTTACTAATTGTATTAAGCCTTTCTCTTGAAAAAGAGCTTTACTTACTTTCTGCTGGATTGATCTCTTTTGGCATCATCCAATTTATTGCAGGCCAGTTACAACGACAAAACAAAACGGACAATGGCTTTTATCAAGTGGTGAATGATGTGTTCATTATGCCAGAGGCCATGAAGCAGCTTGCTTGGGTGCAGTTTTTTAGTTGGTTTACGTTATTTGCGATGTGGATCTATACCACCTCAGCGGTAACCAGTTTTCATTATGGCAGTAGCGATACCAGTTCGGCTGCTTACAATGATGGCGCTGATTGGGTGGGTATTTTATTCGCCGCCTATAACGGTTTTGCGGCATTGGCAGCATTGTGTATCCCGATCATCGTAAAGCGTGTGGGATTAAAATTAGCTCATGCCATAAACCTTGTATTAGGTGCTTTAGGTTTGGCGAGTTTTATATTTATCAACGATCCTAGCTTATTAATTTGGCCAATGATTGGCGTGGGCTTTGCGTGGGCGTCTATTTTATCACTGCCTTATGCGATGCTGAGTTCATCGGTGCCGAGTAAAAAAATGGGTGTGTATATGGGAATATTTAACTTTTTTATCGTGATCCCACAATTAC
The DNA here is from genome assembly GCF_052376275.1 of Pseudoalteromonas sp. AOP7-A1-14. Lineage (NCBI taxonomy): Bacteria > Pseudomonadati > Pseudomonadota > Gammaproteobacteria > Alteromonadales > Pseudoalteromonadaceae > Pseudoalteromonas > Pseudoalteromonas sp. AOP7-A1-14. Next base: position 30,978 of record NZ_JBQSVO010000023.1, read on the forward strand.
TCGCAGCCAGTGTACTGGGCCTCATTTTACGTCACTTTTTTGAAAACCAACCTATTTACGCATTAGTACTGGGCGCAGTGTCGTGGATACTTGCAGCAGTTGCGGTATTGCGCGTTAAACATACGCAATAGCGACTTGCTTTGCACAGTTAATGACTAATAAAAAAGAATTAAGGGTTAAACATGAAAAAATACAACATCATTACCGCAACTTTATTTATGCTTGGGCTAACGGCATGTAGCTCAGAGCAAGCGATTAATAATACGCAAGTTACCGAGCAACTAAGCGCACCGGGGGCACCAGGTGCAGAGCCATTTTGGGCATACTCAGGTAAAACAGGAATTGGTACGTCATTTGAGCAATACCAACAGGGGGCTTATAGCGACAATGCCGCAACAGGCCCTGTATCAAAAGTATGGTTTTCGATTGCCAAAGGCATGATCACCGAAACCATGTTTGGTTTAATTCACCAAGCACAAATTAAAGACATGCAATTTATAGTGGTGGGTAAAGACTTTACAGTCACAGAAGCGGATGATTTAGACGTAAGCATTGATTACTTATACAAAGACCAAGCAGGGCGGCCATTATCGCTTGCTTACAAAGTAACAAGCAAAGATAAGCAAGGGCGCTTTAGCCTCGAAAAACACATATTCACCGATCCAGATGGGCAAACGTTATTTGTACGCAGTATTTTTAATACCGAGCTTGAAGGTGTAAAAGCTTATGTTAACGTCAATCCTTACATTGATAATAACGGCCTTGATGACTTTGCCAAAACCACTGAGCAAGGGTTAGTTGCTTGGCAAGGCGATAGTTATTTATCACTGCAAGGTGCACAACCGTTTAAACAAAGTAGTGTTGGCTTTACGGGTAAGAGCGATGGCTTAAATGAGCTTAAAGCTGCGCAAAAACTTAGCAATGTTTATAAAAATACTGGTGAGCAATCGGGTAACGTAAGCTTACTTGCAGAGCTGGGTGAAATTGGTAAAAACAGTCAGTTTGATTTAACACTTAGCTTTGGCAACAATGAGCAAGCAAGCTTTGAAGAAGGTAAAGCGAGTTTAGCCCGCGGTTACCAACAAGTACTAGATAACTACAATGGTAAGGGCGAAGCATTGGGCTGGCAGGATTATCTACAAAGTCTTGCACCGCTTAATGGCATGACCGAGCAAACAGCCGATAACGGTAAACTACTTTACACCAGTGCCATGGTCTTAAAAGCGCAAGAAGATAAAACTCATGCCGGTGCACTTATAGCCTCGTTATCAAACCCGTGGGGCGAAACAGTCTCGGCAAAAACGGGTTCAACAGGTTACAAAGCAGTATGGGTACGCGACTTTTATCAAGTAGCCATGGCGTTTATGGCAATTGGCGATACCGCCACCGCTAAAACAGCCTTTGAATACCTTGAAAAAGTGCAAGTAAATAGCAAAACACCGGGTAATAATGGCGACACAGGTTGGTTTTTACAAAAAACACACGTTGATGGTGAGCTTGAATGGGTGGGCGTGCAACTTGATCAAACAGCCATGCCTATCATGCTAGCATGGAAACTGCACCAAGCTGATGTATTAACAGATAAAGAGCTAATTGATTGGTATGGGCGTATGTTAAAACCGGCAGCTGATTTTTTAGTTGATGGTGGCCGCGCTAAAATTTTATGGAACGACATGCAAATAACCCCGCCAGCTACACAGCAAGAGCGCTGGGAAGAGCAAGAAGGCTATTCACCTTCAACCACCGCAGCGGTTGTAGCAGGGCTTATTACCGCCGCTGATATTGCAAAACTTGCAGGTGACGATGAAAACGCCAAGCGCTACCTTACAACAGCTAAAAGTTACAATGCTGATATTGAAAAGCAAATGTTCACAACTGAGGGGAATTTAGAAACAGCCGCCTCAGATGGTGAGTATTTTATTCGTATAGGCCAAGATAAAGACGCCAACTCAAATACTAAAATTAACGCCAATAATGGCCGTGAAGGCTTTAACAAAAAGCAAATTTTAGACGGGGGCTTTTTAGAGCTAGTGCGCTATGGTGTACGTGATGCGCTTGCACCAAGTATAGTTAAAACTCTGCCAGAATATGACGATGAAACATTAGCCGATAACTTACAAGTTAAATACAGCTTTAAGTTTAACGATGGCAGTGGCTCATTTCCAGGTTACCGCCGCTACGGCAATGATGGCTACGGCGAAGACGAAACAACAGGCACAAACTACGCCGAAGGTGGGAAAAATACACCCGGCCAACGTGGTCGAGTATGGCCGTTTTTTACCGGTGAACGTGGCCACTATGAAATCGCCGTTGCAAATGTTAATAACAAGCTAGACGACGCTAAAAAGCAAGCCATTAAAAACACCTACGTTAAAGGGCTTGAACAGTTTGCCAACGCAGGCATGATGCTACCAGAACAAGTATGGGATGGAGTAGGTAACAATAAAGCCGGCTACCAACTAGGCGAAGGTACTAACTCTGCGACCCCCCTTGCATGGACACACTCAGAGTACATTAAACTGGTACGTTCTTTAAGCGACAAACACGTATGGGATCACTATCCAGTGGTTGAAAAAGCATTAAACTAAGCTTGTTTAATAATTAATACTAGAGCCTGTTTATCTTTCGAGGTTAAATTTGCAGCAGTGTGTTTGGCATTTAGGTAAGGCAGAGCCTATGTAGTGTGGTTGTTCCACATAAATAGGCGATAACGCAGCATCATTGCCAAACACGCGCTGCCCTTCGGGTTCTTCCTAGGTGCGATTTAATCGCGGCGCGAGGTTTGTAACCTAATGGGTTAAGTAAAAATAGAGCAACAAAGAGTTAATTACCCATAGGCATAACTCTTCTGGCAGCGTGTGTAGATGAGGGAAAAAACACTGCCAAGAAAGTCTTTAGCATCATTTATATATTTAATTTGAGAGATCAAATCATCGTTCAAAGACTTTGGTAATAAAGTATAGCGATCTTTTTTACCTTGACTGTGAAAATAAATAATCTGTTGTTTTCAAGGTTTAGATCTTTAACGCTTCGTTTATTCTTAGCCCTTAGCAGCCGCAGAGGGTTGTCGCAATTAAGCGATATTTACCAGATAAATTGCTTATGATTTCTATAGCCTCTTCATGGGTTAGTACCGTTGGTAACGCTTTCTCCTGTTTTGTGAATGAATAGGATAGTCCTGAAATTTCTCGATTAAATAAGTTCTCGCTATAACGGCTTATTTTTATTGTTATAAGGTACGATTGTTGATGATTTTATAAAAAAGTATTATAAATTTTAATGCGTGTTCTGCCTGTTTCTGATAATAACTGGCGAGTGTTTATCGGTATTTTGGTAATACGCAGTTAAGTGCCAAGGAGGTATCCATTGAATAAAGTCGTATATATCCCCGCATTTTTGAACCTATCGGAAAAGATAAAAAATTAAGGTTCCAACTGGTGAGAAGAAAAAAGGCTTCTTTGGTGGTGAGAAAGATGTCACACGTAAAGAAACTAAGTGGGAACAAACTGGTTGGTCAGATTGCAGTATTGATAGCGCACGGTTAGCTAGTGACTTGGCTCAAGAGGTTGAAAAATTAAATAGAGATGGTTTTGAAATCGTATCAGTTACACCTATAACTTCAGGAGCTTATGATTGGAGTTATAAGGTGAATTCAGGTGGTTTTGAAGGGAAAGGTTATGGCTGATATGGCTATGGTTATGGTTATGGGTTTAGCTATACAAACAGCCTGATTGTCACTGCAAAAAGAACTTAACAAGCGCTAAAGTCGTGTTGATGCTGCAGAGTTAGCCTTTTTGGGTCGTAAGTCTAGTTTGATTTTTTTTACTGCTTTGTAATCGCAAGGAGCTTAATTTTTTATCTTTTTTAAGTTAAACCTTATGTTAGTTGTACCCGAGTAAAAAATTAGTTTACTTTGTTGTTTTTAATACCACGCGATTATAAAGTCGCGTGGTATTAATTATGGTTAGTGTGCTAATACGTCCATTTAACTGTGAAGTTGATGTTTTGAGGCTCACCGTAATTGGCAAAGTCAATATTAGCCCAATATGTCTCGTCGGTTACGTTTGTTGCACTTAGCGTCGCGTTCCACGATTTGTTGAAGCGCCAGTTAGCATGTAGATTAATTAGCATGTAAGCATCTTGCTCATAAGTCACGCCTTCACTGATTAATGGATGGCTTACACTATAGCCGGTGATTTCACTTTGCCATTTGATGCCACCACCGATATTTAGTTTATCAAGCGCACCAGAGAACTGATAATGCGTTGAAAGCTTAACTGAATGTTCGGGCAAGTTAGTCCAGATGAGATCATCTTTATTACGTGTGGTATCTACATATGTATAGCCTGCATTGACCAGCCACCCTTGGTTGATATGGCCGCTTAGGCTAATTTCTACACCTTTACTTTCAGTGCCATCAATACCTTTATAAGCGGAACTACCATCTGGTAATGAGTAATCTGGCTGGGTTAAATCTCGTACGCCGTAGTTGTCTTGTTTAGTATTAAAAACGGCAAATGTTGCCATTAGCTGACCAGCATAAAATTCACTTTTTATACCCGCTTCTAAGTTGCTACCAAGCACTGGTGCAAGCAAATTATTATTTTTATCTTTGTAATTTTGCGGTGTGAAAATATCTGTGTAGC
>NZ_JBQSVO010000024.1:0-35354 GCF_052376275.1 Pseudoalteromonas sp. AOP7-A1-14
TAAAAGCGGCGCAAAAGGCACTATTTTATCAGTGTATAGGTGTTGATAAAGAAAAAACTGATGAGCTAGAGTCAATGCTCACTCAAGAGTATCAAAAAGGTCGTGAGCAGTTAGATGCAGAGGCTAAGCATGACAAAGGTTAAACTATAAGTGCATTTTTAGTGTGTACTTATCTTTTGGAGAAAACTCAAAGCTGGATGTTCTATTCGGTGTTTTATCTGCTAAAGTTGAAGGTGGCAATTTAATTAGGCAGATAAAATGAAAACGCTCGAACAACAATTAATAAACTATGCCCTTTACCATCGTTCAAAACGCAATGTTTTAACTCACTTTATTGGCATACCACTGATTGTGTATGCAATTCTATGCCTTTTAGAGCGTATAACTCTTTTTGATGGGATCATTCAGGTAACGGGTGCTTCGCTCGTTGTGACCGTTACATCACTTTATTATTTAAGATTGAGCCTATCATTGGGTGTCATAATGGCCTTGTTACTCAGCTTATTGACGATAGCGGCCGCTCCAGTGGCAAGTTTAAGTCATTCAAACTGGCTAATAGTCAGTGTTGCAACGCTTGCTGTGGGCTGGGGCTTACAGTTCATCGGCCATTATTTTGAAGGCAAAAAGCCGGCATTTGTAGATGACTTAATGGGATTGATTATAGGCCCATTATTTGTAGTTGTAGAAGCCTTGTTTTCACTGGGTTTTTATAAAAAGCTCGAGCAACAAATTACAGCGCAAGCGGGTTCAACGCGGGTATAAGTAACATAAGATGCTTTTAACGATAAAGTAATCTGGACACGGGTGTTTCATCAGGTATTAGTAAAGCCTTACCTGAGCAGTTAGCAGCTAAAGGTGCATGCTTATTTTGTTTGTACGTAATGAAGCGACGTTCAATGGATTAAATAGTTGGTTCGGTTATAAGCATCATATTGTAACCCTTGGCTTAGCAAATACAGAGCCGATTTTAGCCTCTACGCCAGAAATATTAAGTACCTTAAACGGTTTTTGCCGACGTTACTTAACCGCATGACAGCAAAAAATAACTATCGGTAGGAGTTCCTTTTATCGGGTCTGTCATATAACAGTACAAAATTATCTAGCGCTTAATTGAAAAAGCCTTGTTTTAACTATGGTTAAAATGCCCTTGAATGTCATACAATGGGGTAAAGTAGTCTACATAAGAGAGAACAAATATGGCCGCATTTGGTACTGTGTTTATGCCGCAGATGATACAAGCACGTTTTGAGAATAAAGCGTGGGGTGAGTTGACAACGGTTGCGTCAGATAAATTAGAATTTCATGGTGGTGCACATGTTTTACATTATTCAAGTACATGTTTTGAAGGCTTAAAAGCATTTCGCCATGAAGATGGAGCAGTGTATGTCTTTAGAATGGATGCGAATATCAAGCGTATGAAGCAAAGCTCAAAGTTTTTGAGCCTACCTGACTTTGATGAGTCAATGCTTGAAAAAATGATTATCGATAGTGTTAAAATGTATAGTCATGAAACACCACTACCGCCAGGCTCAATGTATATTCGTCCCACACATATTGGTACTGAAGCAGCCATTGGCAAAGCCGCTGCGCCTTCAATGAGTTCGTTACTCTATGTTTTACTTTCTCCGGTGGGCGATTACTTCTCTGCTGGCGCTACTGCATTACGTGTATTACTTGAAGAAGATGGTATGCGCTGCGCCCCGCATATGGGTATGGTTAAAAGTGGTGGCAACTATGCAAGTGCATTAGGACCTATTTCAGCGGCACGTGAAAAGTATAAAGCTGATCAAATATTATTTTGCCCAGGTGGTGACGTACAAGAGACCGGCGCTGCTAACTTTATTTTAATCGATGGCAATGAAATCATCACTAAAGCGCTCGATAGCAGTTTTTTACATGGTGTTACTCGTAATAGTATTTTAACCATTGCAAAAGACTTAGGTATGACGGTTTCTGAGCGCAATTTTACAGTAACAGAGTTACTTGAGCGTGCAGAAAAACCGGGTACTGAAGCTGCGCTTTCTGGTACTGCGGCGGTATTAACCTCAGTCGGCACATTTATCCATAACGATAAAGAATACAAAGTAGGTAATGGTGAGCCAGGCCCGCAAGCGGCACGTTTACGCCAAGCGCTTAATGATATTCAATGGGGAAAAGCAGACGATAAGCACGGTTGGTTAACTAAAGTATAACAGCATACGCTGCATGCCTATTATAGCCACGGCGTTTGCCGTGGTTATAAAACTTATCTTTCCTATATTAATATCTTTAAACATCACCAACCTCCCTACAAATATAAAATAGATGCTTATAATGTTGCCTGCCTATTTTTTCAAAAAATGATGAACCCACGCAAAACCATAACCAATCATCGATCATAACCAAAATAGCTAAGCTTTAGTGTTATTAATACAAATACGCTGGGTACTAAACAGTTGCCGACAAAATGCAGTCTGCGGTAAGTTGGATTTCGGGGAACTAAATAATAAGGGTAAAATGTTTCAAGTTTGTAAAGCTGTGTTGATGTGGATTCATTAACAGTTGTTTACAAACAGGTGGATATTGTAACGCGAACAGCTAGACAACACCTACAAAGAACCATATTCTTGGAAGTTAATTATTTTACATAACAAGAATGAAAACGATGATAAAAAATATTTTAGCATGTGGTGTATTACTCGCATTAACTGGTTGCTCAGAGTCACCGAGTTCATCTATAGCGGTAACTAAAGAAAGAGTATCAACTACGTCTATAGAAAAAGTAAATTTAAGCTACCCTAAAACAGCAGAAGGACAAGTTGTAGAGAGTTATTTTGGTGAAGAGGTAGCTGACCCTTATCGCTGGTTAGAAGATGATATGAGCGATGAAACTGCTAATTGGGTTAAGACACAAAATCAAACAACCTTTGCTTATTTAGACCAAATTCCTTATCGCGATAAACTCAAAGAGAGTCTTGAAAAGCTGTTTAATTATGAAAAAATATCAGCACCTTTTACAGAAGGCGACTATACCTATTTTTATAAAAATGATGGTTTACAAAATCAGTATGTATTGTATAGAACAAAAGGCGATGCAGAAGCTGAAATATTTTTAGACCCTAATACCTTTAGTGAAGATGGCACGACCTCTATGTCAGGGTTAACATTTTCAGATGACGGCTCATTAGCAGCTTATCAAATTTCTGAAGGGGGCAGTGATTGGCGAAAAATCATTATTTTGGATACTGAATCTAAAGAACCGATTGAGCAGGCACTAGTTGATGTGAAATTTAGTGGTATCTCATGGTTTGGTAATCAAGGGTTCTACTATTCAAGCTACGATAAGCCTAAAGGCAGCGAGCTTTCCGCTAAAACTGATCAACATAAAGTATATTATCATCAGTTAGGCACCAGCCAAACGAAAGATAAACTGGTATTTGGTGGTACCGATGAACAAAAGCATCGTTATATTGGTGCAAATGTGAGCCGTGATAATCGATTTTTAGTGATTTCAGCAAGTGTATCAACCTCGGGCAATAAATTATTTATTAAAGATTTAACTGATCCTGATAGCAAATTAGTAACTATCTTGGACAATACAGACTCAGATACTTATGTGATTGACACTAAAGGGAGCACTTTATTTTTAGTGACTAACCTCAATGCGCCGAACAAAAAATTAGTGCGAGTTGATGCAAGCAAACCACAACCTGAAAATTGGCAAGATGTGATCCCAGAAACTAAAAATGTACTGGGCTTATCAAAAGGAGGCGATTACTTTTTTGCTAAGTATATGGCTGATGCAATCTCCCAAGTTAAACAATACGATAAAGCAGGTAAGTTAGTACGAGAAATTAATTTGCCTGGTGTAGGGACTGCCCGTGGCTTTGTTGGTAAGAAAGAGCAAACTACACTTTATTATTCATTTGCTAACTATATAACGCCAGGTAATACATACTCTTTTGATGTTCAAACGGGTGAATCTTCGGTTTATCGTAAATCAGGTGCACAATTCGATAGTGATAAGTATAAAACTGAGCAGGTTTTTTATACATCTAAGGATGGTACTAAAGTGCCGATGATTATTTCGTATAAAAAGGGCTTAAAGCTAGATAGTAAAAACCCGACTATTTTGTATGGCTATGGTGGTTTCAATGTAAGTTTAACACCTAGTTTTAGTTCAACTATAGCTGCTTGGCTTGAGCAAGGAGGTGTTTACGCAGTACCAAATATTCGTGGAGGTGGTGAATACGGTAAACAGTGGCATAAAGCGGGTACACAATTACAAAAACAAAATGTATTTGATGACTTTATCGCAGCCGCAGAATACCTAAACGAGGAAAAATACACCTCAAGTGATTACTTAGCTGTGCGTGGTGGATCAAATGGTGGCTTATTAGTTGGTGCGGTTATGACGCAGCGTCCAGAGTTATTTAAAGTTGCATTACCAGCAGTAGGTGTACTTGATATGCTTCGTTATCATACATTCACCGCAGGGGCTGGTTGGGCGTATGATTACGGCACCAGTGAGCAAAGTAAAGAAATGTACACTTACCTAAAGGGATATTCGCCAGTCCACAATGTTAAAGAAGGGATAAGCTACCCTGCAACACTTATCACCACCGGAGACCATGATGATAGAGTTGTACCTGCGCATTCATATAAATTTGCGGCAGAGCTGCAAGCCAAAGGGGCAAGCAATAAACCTTATTTGATTCGTATTGAAACTAATGCGGGACATGGTGCAGGGACACCCACCAGCAAGACGATCGAGCAATATGCTGATATATATGGTTTTACACTTTACAATATGGGCATAGAGTCACTGTAACTTTGTACTTTAAATAGAGCGTCGAGCATATGTTCGACGTTCTATTCATATAAGATTTTTTTAAATGCAGTCAATTACTAATCGGGGAGAAGATTGTTACCTGCTTTATCTAGTTTAAGTAAGAGCATGGCTGTAGATAACTTTCTGTCGTTATACCCATGAAACTCGAAAGTTCGATCAGCCCCTTTAATTACCTAATTCCCCCATAAATGAAGGCATAATAGCCCTCACTAAATTTTTTGTGTTAACTTGCGGGGAGAAATAATCGCTGATAGGTTTTATAAGCATATTCATCGCTCATTCCACTTAGGTAATCACATAGTATACGGTGAGTATTACCTTTATTCTCGGCCGCATGCTGCCATGCTATTTGAGTTGTTTCGGGCAGTAGCCGAAGAGGATCGGCAGCAAAGGCAGAAAACAAGTCAATCAATAAATTTTGCCCCTTAAATTCAATTTGTTGCATTTTAGGTTCGCGAATTAAGCGGCTAAATACAAAGCTTTTTAACACGTGTAATACCGCTTCATATTCATCATCTAATACAACACTATTTTGTAAAATAGGGCAGTCGAATTGCTTATTTTGTATCACCAACTTGGCATTGATAATAAAAGTATTTACAAGCTCACCAATGGCATCTTTTCGCTCATAATCAAACGTAGAGAATAGCCGCGCAGTAAGCGACGGTAAAATCTTGATTAACCAAGGCAATGATAATTCTTTAAGCATTGGTATGGCGTGGCTTTGCCAATCTTCCAAGGTCAACACTTCGGTGGCAATAGCATCTTCTAAATCATGAACGGCATAAGCGATATCGTCAGCAAGTTCCATAATAGCCGAATCTAAAGATTTATAACGGGTTTTAGCACGGTATTGATCAACCGATTGTTGTTGCACTAAAAGTTGTTGGTCATTATGACTTAACGGCTTAATAATCCACGAGAAAATTTCTGCATCATCCTGATATAATCCTTTGGCTGGGCGCCAATCATCGGCTTTGATAAAACGCTGGCTATTTGGGTGAACTGGAATGTTATGCCACAAGTCATTTATAAAACCAGGGTATTTGATAAAGCCAAGTAATGTACGCCGGGTTAGATTCATACCGTAGCCATTACTATAGGGTTCAAGTTTCGCGACAATTCTTAGTGTTTGCGCGTTGCCCTCAAACCCACCGTGGTCGCGCATCATATAGTTAAGGGCTATTTCGCCGCCATGGCCAAAAGGAGGGTGGCCAATATCATGAGCCAAGCATAAGGTTTCGAGCAAACTGGTTGAAGGGAAGTGGTTAAATTCAGGGTGCTGGGATTTTAAATGACGTAATAAGCCACTGCCAATTTGTGCCACTTCTAATGAATGAGTAAGGCGAGTACGGTAAAAGTCATTTAAACCAATGCCCATTATTTGAGTTTTCGCTTGCAAACGCCTAAATGCGGCTGCGTGGATTATTCTTGAGCGATCAATTTGCCACGCACTGCGGTTATCATTAGGGCGGTGTTTTTGTTGATCTATCAGCCGAGCTTGCCAGAGTTTATCCATTACTTCCCCTGCATTAATTACATTCATTAATAACCCATTGTAACTCAATTATTTAGATTGTTATCGTTATTCGCGTTCTTTGTTTTGCTTCGGTATAATAGTTACTAATGTGCTTGTGTCACTACCAAGTATAAAGATTAATCAATAGAGAGAATACATGCTTAAGTTTGTTTTGCGATTTATTACTGCGCTGTTTTTTATATGGGCGTTAAGTTATCCGTTTTTAGAGCAAGTTCGTTTTGACTCAGTTAAACAATCTGAACAAGTACAAAACGAGAAAGTTAAGAAAAAAGAAAAACCATTACATAATGTAGCACTACCAAACTTTAATGATTTTACTGATGTAAAAGAAAAAAAGCATGCCTTTTTTGACTATATAGGTGTACATGTTGATGCTGAAAATAAAAAAATACTCAAGCAACGTGCAGTATTAGAAATGGCTCGTATGATGGTCGAATTTAATGAGCCGCTTAATCAAAAGCAAACCAACGATGTCAAAGTTATTTTAAATAGTTATAAGCTGCCTTCCACTATAAATAGCTTATCGTTAACACAAGCACTTAGACGCGTGGATGTTATTCCCAGAGAGTTAGCCTTAATTCAGGCTGCAAAAGAGTCAGCATGGGGTACCTCTCGTTTTGCACGCATTGGGTTAAACTTTTTTGGCCAATGGTGTTATAAAAAAGGCTGCGGTATGGTGCCAAATCTTCGAAACAGTGATGCCGGTCACGAAGTGGCTGCATTTAAATCAGTACGAGCGGCAGTCAATTCGTATTTTAAAAATATTAACACGCATAACGCGTATAAAGACTTGCGCAGTATTCGTGAAAACTTACGTCGCCAAAATCAACCTATTGAAGCAACTAAGCTGACTGAAGGTTTACTCTCTTATTCAGAGCGTCGCGAAGCGTATGTTGAGGATTTAAACACCATGATCAGCCAAAATAGAGTTTACTTTAATGAGTAATTCCATGTTAATAAGTCGTTTGTTTTTATTTTGTGTATTAATAATAAGTACCTTTACGGTAAGCGCGAAAGATTTTATGGTTTCGTATGATGGTTTTTATGACCGTTTAAAGGTGGTTAATAAAGGCGATTTTCAATATGCCCAAGTTAATTTTTATGTTACGGACATTGCCTCTGGTAAACCTTGCTTAATTGACAGCGGTAAAATTGTTACCGAAACTCGCGAATTAGCGCTTAGTTATACTGAACAAGCACAATTGCAACTCCCTTTTGATAAGCAACTAGATACTGATAAAGCAGTGGTTGTATTAACCCCCGAAAACAGTACCTATGATTGCCAGTTAAAAATGCAAATAGAAGCGCAAGAGTTCAATCCAAAGCCACTTACTAGAGCCAAGTTATTGACTATGCATAATGAGTTTGATGAGCTACTTTATGATTTGTCAGGTTTTTTTGTTAGTAAATTAATGAGCTTCCTACTCCCAGAGCAACAAGGCGTTGTGCTTACATTTGCAGAGCCTGTAACAATTAACGATGCCGCCTTTATGTGTGATGGTGCAGTCTGTAATGTCAAAGTGGATGATAGCTGGGAGGACGATATAGCCTCATTGAATATATCCACACCAGTATTAAAAGTAACCCCGTGGATTGTTAAGTAGTATATAAAAGTGCTGTAGAAACAGCGCTTTTATGCGAAATATAAATTGATTTTGTTGAGTATGATGAATAAAACCCATGTTGTAGAGCATTTACGCTTTGCCTTAGAAGCCCAATTAACGAATGTAAAGCAAGCAGCCCAAGCTGCTCACGATGATGCAACTCATGAAGAGAGTGTTGCTGAAACCCAATACGATACCCTTGGACTTGAAGCTGGTTATCTTGCTCAAGGACAAGCTGAGCGCGTTAATGATTGCTATAAAGATATTAAAGCTTTTGAAAATGTATTTAACGAACCTAAAAAAGGGCAAGTTTCTCTGGGCGCATTAGTGTGTCTACTTGATGAAAGTGATACAGAGTCGTGGTTTTATTTTGGTCCATCCGCAGGTGGTTTAATTGTTCAAGTGAACAATATAAAAGTACAAGTGGTTACACCGCAGGCGCCACTCGGAAAACAATTAGAAAATAAGCAAGTGGATGATGAAGTAAGCTTAAAAGTTGCGTCAAAATCATTGTTATTTACTATCGATAAAGTACTTTAATCTGCTGTTGCTTAAAAGCATACCTGATTAGTCATTTGTATAAATACTGCCTTTTGGTTAGCTGTCATTTATGTACTATTGTTAAAGCTCTTACAAAAAATATTTAACCAAATAATTTTCTTCTTACTACGCTGCGATATTGGCTAGGAGTTTGTGAGAGTACTTTCTTAAATACCCTTGTTAAATGACCTTGATCGTTATAACCCACTTCAAGTGCTACTTCCTGAATCGATAAGTTTGATGAAGCGAGTAACTCTTTGGCGGTTTGTACTCGTAGTTGTTGCCAATATTCAACTGGAGTTTGGTTGGTTGCTTGGCGAAAGCGACGTGTAAAAGTACGGTAACTTAAACTAAATTGTGCTGCGATTTCCTGTAAGCTTAACTCTGAAGTTAAATTGTGTTTTAACCAAAATTGAATCTGTGCGATTAGCTCGTCAGGGTGTTTGTCAACTGCGCCTTCAAGGTAGCGTTGCTCTTCGTAAGGTTTACGAATTTCGTGAGAGAAGTTACGTTCGACATGTTGAGCGGCATTTCGGCCATAGTATTGGCTAATAACATGTACAATAACATCAGCAAGGGCGTTTAGGCTTGCTACTGTGTACATACGCTCTGATTGGGTGATAAAAAAGTCAGGCTTCAATTGTACATTTGGATAGTCATGCTTAAACTGCGCCGCATAATGCCAATGTGTGGTGGCGGGGTGCCCATCTAATAGTCCAGCCTCAGCGATTAAGCAATTACCTGTACCCACGCCAATAATATGGCTACCTTTTTGCCATGAAGCAGCTAACCAATTAACTAATGATAAATTGCTGCGTACTACAGGGCGAGGGTTACGCCAAATTCCAGGGACGATAATTAAATCACTTTTAGGGGCTTTACTTATCTCACAATCAGGGACAACCGTAAGGCCCGTTTTGTTGAATATAGGTTTAGTATTTGCGGCTACTAAATTTATATTAAGGGCATGAAAAGTGTCTTCATCATAATGGCTTTTAGCAAACGCTTCACCGGCTTGGAGCATCTCAATAGGTAGGGTTAGGCTGGTGGTCAATAAGTGTGGATATACCAATACAGTTATTTCAATAGGTGTTGCTTTAATAGAATTAGACATTTAAACTCCTCCGACCAGCTATTTTTGTCCTGTTATACGTGTTATTTGGCTATTAAAGCATAAAGAGCTTCAGTTATTCCAATTAAACTTAATTAAATTCTTATAACACGTTTTCTCAAGGTAAATTATGACAGCATTACCCGTTATTGTAGGTATGGGCGGAATAAACGCCGCAGGCCGTACATCTTTTCATCAAGGTTATCGTCGTATCGTGTTAAACAGTTTGGATGCAGCTGCGCGTCAAGAAACCTTTTTAGGGCTTGCTACACTAATGAATTTAGTAAGCTTAAATGAAGGCCAGCTTGTAGATAGTGATGGTAATCGTATTAATCAGGCTGATATCGAAGCTAAATTTGGTGAGCAAATTATTGCCGGTACGCTGATTCGCAAGATTGAAAAAAATCATTTTGATGTTGATGCTACTCCATGGCAACAAAAAATGACCTTAAATGTATCAGATGACGAAAAAATCGTATTTGAAACACGCCAGCGTGATTTACCCAAGCCAGTACCAAGTTGTTGGGAAGTTGAAGAGTTGGGTGAGAAAAGAGTAAAAGTAACTATTGCTGCTGATTTAGCCATTAAGCATGATAGTACCCGCGATAATCCGATTAAAGCAGCTGGACAATTACCAACGGGGTTTGATCCGTCGACAATGTACAATAGCCGCTATCAGCCGCGTGGCTTACAAGCCACTATTTTTGCAGCGACAGATGCCATACGTTCTACCGGTCTTGATTGGCAGTACATCATGAATAGCGTTGAACCTGATCAAATAGGGACTTATTCAGCATCGGTAATTGGGCAAATTGACGACCGAGGTTTAGGCGGCTTAATTAAAGCACGTCAACAGGGCGAAAGAGTAAGCACAAAGCAGTTAGCGCTTGGTTTGAACACCATGTCGACAGATTTTATTAATGCTTATGTAACTGGCAATGTGGGTACTACTTTTACAAGCTCAGGCGCGTGTGCCACGTTTTTATATAACCTACGAGCGGCGGTTAATGACATTCAAGCAGGGCGTACCCGTGTGGCGGTTGTGGCTTCTGTAGAATGCGCCCTTACTCCGGAAGTTATAGAAGGTTTTGGTAATATGAATGCCCTTGCTAATGAAGAGGGATTAAAACGTTTAGATGCTACTGAAACAGTTGATCACCGTCGCACCAGTCGCCCGTTTGGGGAAAACTGTGGTTTCACTATTGGTGAGGGCGCACAAGTGGTTATATTAATGGATGATGCTTTGGCACTTGAGCTCGGCGCTGACATTATGGGCTCTGTGGCTGATGTATTTGTTAATGCGGATGGTGTGAAAAAGTCAATTACTGCGCCAGGTCCTGGTAATTATATCACCATGGCAAAATCTGTGGCGCTTGCATCAAGCATGGTAGGGCGAGAATCTGTACAACAGCGCAGTTTTATTTTAGCCCATGGCTCAAGTACGCCACAAAACCGTGTTACTGAATCATTTATTTATCATAAAGTGGCTGAAACGTTTGCTATTGATAACTGGAAAGTAGCCGCACCAAAAGCTTATGTTGGCCACACAATTGCACCTGCAAGTGGTGATCAACTTGCGATGGCGCTTGGCGTATTTACGCACAATATTATGCCGGGTATTACCACTATTGATAAAGTAGCCGATGACGTGCATGCAAAATACTTAGATATTCGCACAGAACATTATGAGTGCGGTGATATGGATGTGGCATTTATTAATTCCAAAGGCTTTGGTGGCAATAACGCAACAGCTACGGTGTTATCACCAAAAATAACACTGCAAATGCTTGAAAAACGCCATGGCAGCACAGCACTGAAAAAATACACAGATACCAATAAAGCCGTCAAAAACGCGCAGATAAAGTATCAGCAACAAGCTGATCTAGGCCAGTATGCGCTAATTTATCGCTTTGGCGATGGCATGATTGATGAAAGTGATATTACTATTTCTACTTCATCTATAACTATTCCTGGCTTTGATAAAGCCATTAAGCTCAATACAACGAACCTGTATCAAGATATGTTTTAAGCACATTGTTCTTGATTGGCAAGGCGCTATTACGGCGCCTTTTTTCGTTGTAGTCATTGAGTAGTTCGCGGTTGGCTGTCTTTTTTTGTTGAATCACCGCAGTTTACGCGATCTCTGTCTATTCCTTGTTATAATTTATAGCAACAAAATGATTACATTTAGAGCACGCAATGATCGCCAGCTTATTACTTCTCAGCGCAAGTGTTACCGTCGATAGCCATTTACCACCTTTATTGCCTTGGCATGGACAAAGTACATCGCTATTACAAAATGAGGGTCCACTGACCACCGACTTTGAACTCAGTGGTGGATTAGTATCCCCGAACTACAAAAATACTAAAGCATTTGTTAATCGTTTAGTCGCAGCAAACCCAACTCAGTTTAAAGTAAATACTATTGCGAAAAGTAATGCCGGACGCGACATTCAATTATTGGTCGCAAGCGAAGATGGTGAGTTTGATGCCGAGCAAATAAGCTTAAGCGCTAAGCCAACGATACTTGTACAATCGGGCATTCATGCCGGTGAAATTGATGGCAAAGATGCTATGTTTATGTTGCTTCGCGATATTGCAACGGGTAAGCGCCGAGATATTTTAAGCAAGGTTAATATTTTATTTATCCCTATTTTAAATGTCGATGGCCATGAGCGTAGCAGTGCTTATAACCGCATAAATCAACGTGGCCCCGCAAATATGGGCTTTCGTACCAATGCGAATAATCTTAATTTGAATCGTGATTACACTAAGCTTGATACCCCTGAAGTGCGCGGAGTACTTTCAACTATTAAGCGTTTCGCGCCTGATTTATATATTGATGTACACGTTACGGACGGCGCTGATTATCAATACGATGTAACCTATGGTTATAACCCGGTGTTTTCGAGTGAATCACCAAGTGTATCAGAGGCGCTTGATAATTACTTTAAACCGGTAATTGATGCCAAATTAGCCGAACAAGGACATATACCTGGGCCTTTAGTGTTTGTGATGGATAAACGTGAATTTAAAAAAGGCTTAGCGGGTTGGGTCGCAACACCACGCTACTCCAATGGCTGGGGGGACTTACGTTCTTTACCGACCATTTTAGTTGAAAATCATTCCCTTAAACCTTATAAACAGCGGGTTCTTGGCACTTATGTATTTATTGTCGGCGCTATTGATGCACTGAGTGAGCATCAGCAGCAATTAGCTAATGCAGTTAAAAAAGAGAAAGCCTTTGTACCAAGCGAATTAATCGTTGAGCGCAGCTATGCCAAAGAGCCCAATACACTGGCGTTTAAAGGTATAAAATATAAACGTTATCAAAGTGCGTTATCAGGGCAGATTGAGGTTAAATACCTTGGTGAAAAGCAAGCGTATGATGCATTGCCTATTTACTGGCAAAAAAAGGTAAAAACGAGCGTTAAAGTACCCAGCGCTTTTTATATTCCTGCTGCGTATCCAAAAATCGTCGAAAAGTTAAAGCTTCATGGCGTAAATGTTGAGCGTGTTACTACTACAAAGCCGATTCCAGAATTACAGGTTGCCAGTGTTGATAGCTATGAGTTTGATAAAGTACCATTTGAAGGGCGCTTTAGAGTTAAAGCATCCTTTAGTTTTTCAAAAGTGGTAAATAATAACCTTGTGGATTGGTATAAAGTTAGCACCCAGCAGCCACTAGGTGAATTAGCAACACATTTGCTGCACCCACAAGCACCAGACTCGTTTTTTGCTTGGGGAGAGTTTAATACGATTTTCCAGCGCACTGAGTATATGGAAAATTACGCATTAGCACCTTTTGCACGTCAAATGCTAAAGGATCAGCCCGCTTTGGCTCTTGAATTTGATAAGAAGCTGCGTGATGACAGTGTATTCGCAGAGGATGCACAAGCACGCTTAGATTGGCTGTATGAACGCTCACCATTTTACGATAAAGCGTACTTGAAGTACCCGATATTAATGACGTTTAACAAAAAAACACAGCAATCAAAAGTAACGTCAAAAAAACTAAATATGCAAAACGAAACTACTGAGTGAGTATTGCTGTGTTGCGACAATTAACCCGCATCAGGTAAGTTAATTGTCTTTAATTAATGCATTGCCAAAAAATGCAGGTGTTTATTAAAGTCTTTACCTTCACTGTTGGTAAGCTATTGTGAAATGCTGAGCCCTACGTATTGGGTGTTTTGGTGCTTTTTAGGTGCATCGGTGGTCGGTTTTGTTAATAAACTTGTAAGCTATGCATAAAAAATGCGTAAAAATACAAGACGAACTTACTAAAGCAATGTATAATTTAATCAATTTAGTAATCAATAAAGAAATAAAATGTCTCTAAATCACGTTGATCGCCAAATTTTGGCATTATTACAACAAGATGCGAGCCTATCAACGGCTGAAATTGCCGATAAAGTAGGTTTATCACAATCACCTTGTTGGCGCCGTATTGCTAAGCTAGAGCAAGATGGTTTTATCAAAGGTAAAGTTGCTTTACTTGATGAAAAGAAACTTGGCTTTGATATGCTTGTGTACGCCCATGTTCGATTATCAAATCATGGCCGCACAAATTTAGCTGAATTTGAGAGGTTGATCTTAAGCTATGATGAAGTCACCGAATGCTACAGCATGGCGGGTACTATGGACTTTATGCTGCGTATTATATCTAAAGGTATTGAGGGGTATGAGCAATTTGTACGTGACAACCTCTTGAGCCTTGAGTTTGTACAAGAAGTTCACTCAAATGTGACTATGACCTGTGTAAAACGCAGTACTTCATTACCACTATAAAGTAGTCACTCTTCATTAAAGCTAATGCGAAGCAGATAATTGCTTCGCATGTTCCTATTTTTATTAATTGTTAACTTTTGCTTAATTTGCTGAAATTCAGCGCTTTTTTTTTTTGACATACCACTCATCCAAGAGGAACTCAATGTTTAACTTACTCAGCAAAGCACCAAGCTCTGCTAAAAATGATGTCTTATCGGGCATTACAGTTGCGCTTGCGCTTGTGCCTGAAGCGGTTGCTTTCGCGTTTGTTGCGAATGTTGATCCATTAGTGGGCTTATATGCAGCATTTATTGTAGGGCTTATCACCGCAATTTTTGGTGGCCGCCCAGGTATGATTTCTGGTGCAACCGGTGCACTTGCCGTAGTTATGGTAAGTTTGGTGTTAGATCATGGTGTAGAGTACCTATTTGCAACGGTGTTATTAATGGGCATACTGCAAATACTGGCCGGGATATTTAAGCTCGGTAAGTTCATTCGCATGGTGCCACACCCCGTAATGCTTGGTTTTGTGAACGGTTTGGCTATTATTATCTTTTTAGCGCAACTGAGGCAGTTTAAAGTACCAGACGGTGATGGTGGTTTAACTTGGATGAGTGGTCAGCCGATGATGATTATGCTTGGGCTTGTGGCACTTACCATGGCAATTATCCATTTTTTACCTAAGTTAACAACCGCTGTGCCTTCAACACTTGTTGCCATTGTAACTGTTACGTTG
This sequence comes from Pseudoalteromonas sp. AOP7-A1-14, assembly GCF_052376275.1. Taxonomy (NCBI): domain Bacteria; kingdom Pseudomonadati; phylum Pseudomonadota; class Gammaproteobacteria; order Alteromonadales; family Pseudoalteromonadaceae; genus Pseudoalteromonas; species Pseudoalteromonas sp. AOP7-A1-14. The sequence continues at coordinate 15,133 of NZ_JBQSVO010000024.1, forward strand.
TTAGTTATGGGGTTTGATTTAGAAGCCCGTACTGTAATTGATTTCTTAAAGGATATGAGCGGAAACAGCGCCGCTACAATTGCCGGAGGTTTACCTGAGTTTCATATTCCTATGGTGCCATTTACCGTTGAAACCTTACAGATTATTTTCCCTTATGCGCTTATTTTAGCGGCGATTGGTTTAATTGAATCGCTACTGACATTAAGCCTGATTGATGAGCTTACAGACACTCGCGGGCACAGTAACAAAGAGTGTATCGGTCAAGGTGCTGCTAACTTAACATGCGGTTTCTTTGGTGCTATGGGTGGTTGCGCGATGATTGGTCAGTCGATGATCAATATTAATTCGGGAGGTCGCTCTCGCTTATCGGGAATTACAGCTGCTGTTATGTTACTTGCATTTATTATATTCGCTTCTGGCTTGATTGAAATGATCCCACTTGCAGCACTCGTTGGTGTAATGTTTATGGTGGTATTAGGCACTTTTGAGTGGGCAAGCTTTAAAATGATGAAACGCATACCAAAATCAGATGCCTTCGTGATTTTGCTTGTATCAGGTGTAACCGTCATTACTGATTTAGCAATTGCAGTGTGTGTAGGGGTGATTGTTTCAGCATTGGTATTTGCTTGGCAACATGCTAAACATATTTATACTACTAATTATATTGATGACCAAGGCGCTAAAGTGTACGAGCTTCACGGGCCATTATTTTTTGGTTCAGTTAAAAACTTCATAGAGTTATTTGATATTAAAAATGATCCGAAAGACGTAATCATCGAATTTAAACATAGCCGCGTTGCTGATCACAGTGCGATTGAAGCAATTGATGGACTTGCTGAAAAATACACTAAAGCAGGTAAAAAACTACACTTACGTCATTTAAGTCAAGACTGTACTCAGTTATTGCATAGAGCACGTGATTTAGTTGAAGTAGACGTAATTGAAGATCCTACATACAAAGTAGCTTCTGATAAATTAGCTTAAATAATAAATAGTGGGTAATTTATCATTATTAGATAATTGCTAATTAACAAAAACTAAAAAAGCGAAGGGTGCCACTCTTCGCTTTTTTAGTTTTAATTGATAATGTGGCAATAGATTAAATAAAATAACAGAGCGCCATAATGCAAAACTGGTTACATTGGACTAAACAAATTAAAGCGATTAGCCAAGCAGGAAAAACCTATGGTAAAGACGGCTACGATTTAGAACGCTATCAACAATTAGAAGAAATTAGCCATCAAATGTTGGCCTCCTTAGCTGAGCAGCCCGTAAGTAAAGTTGATAACTTATTTATTGATGAGTGCGGTTATCCTACCCCTAAAGTTGATTTACGTGCTGGTGTTATCAACGACAACAAAATACTTCTTGTCCGTGAGCGTACTGACAACCGTTGGTCATTACCAGGTGGCTGGGCCGATGTAAATGAAGCACCAAAAGAGGGGATTATTCGCGAAGTACTTGAAGAGTCGGGTTATCATGTTAGCAATCCGCAATTTATCGCCTTAAAAGATCGTGCATTGCACCCATATAAGCCGGTTTCGGTACAGCATATTTATAAGCTTTTCTTTATATGTGATTTTGTGGGTGGGGAGCCAACAGTTAATCTAGAAGTGTCTGAAATTGGCTTTTTTTCGTTAGATAATTTACCTGAGTTATCAACTGGGCGAGTATTAGCAGAAGATATCGCCATGTTATTTGAGTATCAACAAAATCCGGGTAAGCCCACCTATATAGATTAGCTTTCGTTGTAAGACAAAGCTCGACTGTTTACAACTTGGCCTGTATAATTCCCGGCCTCTTTATACCTTGTTATATGCTTGTTTGTTGTGTTTACAAACTTGCCTGTCTTTGCTTAGGAATTCATCTTGATCTCTACCGCTAATATCACCATGCAGTTTGGTGCAGAACCGTTATTTGAAAATATCTCCGCTAAATTTGGTAACGGTAATCGTTATGGCCTTATTGGTGCAAATGGCTGTGGTAAATCAACCTTTATGAAAATCCTTAATGGTTCATTGGTACCTACCTCAGGCAATGTTTCAATTGAGCCAGGCTTAAAGGTAGGTAACCTAAGCCAAGATCAATTCGCTTTTGAGCAATATTCGGTCGTTGATACCGTTATTATGGGCGACGTTGAGCTTTGGAAAGTAAAACAAGAGCGCGACCGTATTTATTCATTACCTGAAATGAGTGAAGATGAGGGGATGAAAGTCGCTGAACTTGAAAGCTTGTTTGCTGAAATGGATGGCTATAGTGCAGAAAGCCGAGCCGGTGATATTTTATTAAAAGCGGGAATTGAAGAAGAGTATCATTTTGGCTTAATGTCACAAGTCGCGCCAGGTTGGAAATTGCGAGTACTACTGGCACAAGCATTGTTTGCAAATCCTGATATTTTGCTACTTGATGAGCCGACCAATAACCTCGATTTGCATACTATTAGCTGGTTAGAGGATGAATTGAATCAAAGAAAGTGCACCATGATCATTATTTCTCATGACCGTTACTTTTTAAATGCGGTATGTACACACATGGCCGATATTGATTACGGTGAGCTGAGAATCTACCCGGGTAATTACGAAAAATATATTGAAGCTTCAAGCCTAATTCGCGAACAGCTTTTAGCAGGTAACGCTAAGAAACAATCAGAAATGGAAGAGCTACAAGATTTCGTAAACCGTTTTGGCGCTAACGCTTCAAAAGCAAAACAAGCCAGTTCGCGTGCTAAACGTATGGATAAAATTTCTTTAGATGAAGTTAAATCATCAAGCCGTATGGCACCCTCATTATTTTTTGATGAAGGTAAAAGAATGCATCGCCAAGCACTTATATTGGAAGAATTTGGCCATGGCTTTGATGGCGAAGTCTTATTTGAAAAAGGCGAATTAATTCTTGAAGCTGGCTCTAAGCTAGCTATTGTTGGTGAAAATGGTGTGGGTAAGTCAACCTTTGTTCGTTGCTTAGTTGGCGAATTACAAGCGAATGATGGCATAGTAAAGTGGTCAGAAAACGCAACAATTGGTTATTGCCCACAAGATAGCAGTAAAGACTTTGAAAACGACTTAACATTGTTTGATTGGATGTCACAGTGGCGTACAGCAAAACACAATGACTTAATGGTTCGAGGTATGCTTGGGCGATTATTATTTACCGCAGATGATGCTAATAAAAAAGCTAAAAATTGTTCAGGTGGTGAGAAAAATCGCCTATTATTTGGTAAGTTAATGATGCAAGACGTTAACGTATTGGTGATGGATGAACCAACAAACCACATGGATATGGAAGCCATTGAAGCATTGAATAATGCGCTAAAAGGGTTTGAAGGCACGCTTATTTTTGTAAGCCATGACCGTGAGTTTGTATCATCACTGGCAACCAGTATTATCGAAATTAAAGATAAAGAAGTAATTAACTTCCATGGTACGTTTAATGAATTTATGGCCAAGCAAAGAGAGCAGGCCGCTTTATTAGGTGTGCGATAAAATACAGGTACAGGGCTTGCTCGATGGCTAAACCTATTTAGCCAACGAGCAAGCCTAAGTGCTATTCTTTGGGTCGGACTTTAAAACGCTTAATATAACGTAGTGTTATAAAGTTAATAATGGCCATTAAAATGGCAATTTCATAACGGCTAAATGCCACAGCAATACCTATCAATCCCATATTCCAAATACTTGCTGCGGTTGCTGTACCGTAAGTCGAGTTTTTATTTTTTAATATAGCCCCACCGCCAATAAAACCAATCCCGGTAATTATCCCTTCGAGTACTTTTGCTTCTGCTTCTGATGTGGTCAAAACAGACATCCCTACTAGTGCATAACCACATGAAGCAACAGCGACTAAGGGAAATGTTCTTAGTCCTGCGCCATGGCTAGTACGCTCGCGGTCAAACGCCATTGGCAGCGCAAGTAAATAGGCAATACCTAAATGAATTAGGTTGTCGATTATTTCATTCCACTGTAAATCTAGTTCCATAATTGCAGGCCATATAAATTTTCTTTGTGTTATAAAGCAGCAATTATAGTACCAAGTAATTTTTTATAATTACTTCATGCGTTTAGAGTTTTAATTTGACGGTTTTAGGGGGTTAAAGTGACAACGTTAGTTATTTTTACGTAGTTTAGGGCTGTTTTTTCAGTATATTGTTTGAAGTTGACATTTAGTAGAGCTAAGTATCTTTCACGATTGATAATTTACAGATATTAATTTGAAGCGCTTCTTCACACCACGTGAAAAAATAACACTAAATTATGCTGGGTTATGTCTGTTTTAACCATTACCTTGCAGCTATTTTACAAGTTATGTAGCAAACTAGCCTCCATTAACAAATGGGGGGATTACCATTGCTAACACTGTATAATAGCTGCCTTACATTTTTAGTTATTTTATTTTGCAGTTACTGGGATTTATAAAAGAATACGTTGAGGAGTTGTGTCAATAGTTTACAGTTTTTTACAGTTAAATTTTAATTTTGCTATAGACTTATTTTGTTGTGATTCAACAGCTCTTAAAATTTATGGATAAGATAAGATGTTTAGATTTTGTTTTTTATTTTGTGTTTTGATAGGAGCATCAGGTTGCACTGTGGTCGGGGTAATAGCAGATAATAGCGCCGGGAATAAAGTGTCTATAGGCTCTACTGTCAATCCTGACAACCTTCAAAGTAAGGGGATGTTTAGAAAAAGTGAAAGTGAATTTTCATTTTCTCAATTAGGAAATGAAATCGATCAGGCTATTATTGAGTTTGTTAAAGAAGGTACTGAACCTAAATCAACGCTGGTTTGCCGCCAAATAACTCGCACGACGAAAGAGTGTGAGGAAGTAGCTCCCCCACATAAAGATTTTTAGCCTTTCAAATGTGCCTCATGAAATATTAAATGTTCATCAATAAAGCTGCTAATAAAAAAGTAACTATGATCGTAACCTGCATGCATATTAATTTCAGCAGGATAATCTTTTTCGTTAACCACTTTAAATAAGTTTGGAGTTTTTAACTGCTCTACTAAAAAGTTATCCGCTTCACCCTGATCAACACGCATAGGTACAAAATCATGCTGCTGTGTTTGTAGCATAAGCTCACACGTATCGTACTGCGCCCACGATTTTTTATCATCACCTAAGTAATTGCTAAAGGCTTTTTCACCCCATGGGCACTCTATTGGGTTGGTTATAGGGCTGAAAGCACTGGTACTGGTATAGGCTTTGGGATTACGAAGGGCTATCATTAATGCACCGTGGCCGCCCATAGAGTGCCCGCTAATCGCTTTTTTATCAGTAACAGGAAAGTGCTGCTCAATGAGTGCGGGTAATTCAGTCACTACATAATCATACATATTGTAATGAGTGTTATATGGGGCTTGTGTAGCATTGACATAAAATCCTGCGCCTTTAGCAAAGTCAAAGCTGTCTTGGTCAGGTATGTCATCGCCACGAGGGCTCGTATCAGGCGCTACTATTGCAATACCAAGCTCGGCCGCTTTTTTAAACGCGCCCGCTTTTTGCATGAAATTTTCATCAGTACAAGTTAATCCTGACAGCCAATAAAGTACCGGTACTTTATTACTTTCACCTGGCGGTAAATAAATTGCAAAACGCATTTTACAATGTGTGCTGCTTGCTTGATGAGTATATTGTTTATGCCAACCGCCGCTGACTTTAGTTGAACTGATATTATCTAACATATCGATCCCTTTTAATTACAGCAGAGCCAATGGCAAGCTCTGCTGAGGTAATTTTAATAATGAATAACAGAACGAATACTTTTCCCTTCGTGCATTAAGTCAAAAGCGTCGTTAATCTCTTCAAGCTTCATGGTGTGGGTAATAAAATCATTTAATGCAAACTCACCAGCCATATAACGCTCAACAATTTCAGGTAATTCAGAGCGACCTTTAACGCCACCAAATGCACTCCCACGCCATACGCGACCAGTCACTAGTTGAAATGGACGCGTTGAAATTTCTTGTCCTGCACCAGCTACGCCTATAATAACGGATTCTCCCCAACCTTTATGACAACACTCAAGAGCTGAGCGCATTACATCAACGTTACCAATACATTCAAACGAGTAATCAACGCCACCGTCGGTAAGCTCTACAATAACTTCTTGAATTGGCTTGTCATAATCTTTCGGGTTAATTAAATCAGTTGCGCCCAGCTTAGTTGCTAGTTCAAACTTGTTGGTGTTTATATCTATACCGATAATACGGCTTGCTCCAGCCATGCGAGCCCCAATTATTGCTGATAAACCTATACCACCTAAGCCAAAAATAGCAACGGTATCGCCATTTTGAACGTTAGCTGTTTTAGTCACTGCGCCCATACCGGTGGTTACACCACAGCCTAACAAGCAAATTTCTTCAAGAGGGGCTTCTTTACTTACTTTAGCTAATGATATTTCTGGTAATACGGTGTACTCAGAAAAAGTAGAGCAACCCATATAATGGTAAATTGGCTCACCGTCTTTATAAAAACGCGTGGTCCCATCAGGCATTAAGCCTTTACCTTGGGTTTCACGTACTGCAGAGCACAAGTTAGTTTTACCCGAAGTACACATTTTACATACACCACACTCAGCAGTGTAAAGTGGGATAACATGATCCCCTACCTCAACACTTGAAACGCCTTCGCCAACAGCCTCCACGATACCGCCGCCTTCGTGACCTAAAATGGCAGGGAAAATACCTTCTGGATCTTCGCCAGATAATGTAAATGCATCAGTATGACAAACACCCGTTGCCGTTATTTTTACCAAAACTTCGCCTTTTTTAGGCATCATTACATCCACTTCTTCTATCGATAATGGCTGATTTGGGCCCCAAGCGATGGCTGCTTTTGATTTTATAAATTCAGACATGGTATTTCCTTGCTAGTTTAATTGCGTAAATGTTTATTTTATTTGTTTCTCAGAGAATGTTAATCTTCAATTTAATAAAACACTTTTACAGTATGGTAATAATGAATCGTTGGTTAGGCATAGATGAATTTATCGCGGTGGGTGAGCAAGGTAGTTTCACCCGCGCAGCCACACAGCTTAATGTTTCGGTTGCACACATTAGCCGACAAGTTACAGGGCTTGAGCAACGCTTAAACACCCAGCTTTTAACGCGAACTACACGTAAGGTGGTATTAACCAAAGAGGGGGAGGCTTTTTTACATCAAACCAAGCATTTACAACATGCTATGGATGAAGCAACTGCATTATTAGCAGAGCAGCAAAGTACCCCTAAAGGTAAAATAAAGCTGACAGCACCAGTAATGTATGGCGAAAATTTTGTGATGCCAGCGGTGCATGATTTTATGCAGCAGCATAACGATATAGAAGTTGAAATGGCACTTAGTAACGAACAAGAAAACTTACTAGAAGGCGGCTTTGACTTAGCAATTCGCTTAGGCCATTTAAAAGATTCTAGTCTTAAAGCACGAAGACTCAGTAGTAGGCACTTTGTAATGTGTTGTTCAACGAGCTATTTATCACGCTTTGGTCAGCCACATACCTTGGCAGAGCTCAGTGAGCACCATTGTTTAGTGGGTAATAGTCATTATTGGCGAGTGAACGAACAAGGACGTGATAAGCATATCAAAATTGCTGGAAGGCTTAACTGTAACAGTGGTTGGGCGCTTGCTGACGCAGCAAAAAAAGGCCTAGGTATTGTGCAATTACCTAATTATTATATTGAAGGTGATTTAAAGGAGGGTTGCTTAGTGCCTATTTTAACGCGTTACCAGCCTAAGCCTGAGGGAGTGTGGGGGGTTTACCCGCCAAGGCAATTTGTTGCGACTAATGTAAAAGCCCTACTTGATCATATGGTCTCAGCGCTTAGTCAATACTAGCTTTATTAAAGCATGACTACTTTAGCGTACAAATAACTCATTATTTTATTTTAAATCAATTGGGTATGACTAATTAGGTACAAAAGATAAAATAATACATGAGCAATTTCCGAGAAAAACTATACCTTATAATTTTACTTTGTTATTGAGCGATTTTTATCAAATGAATAGCTCGATAACTAAATACCATTGGTATTTGTAGTCGATACAAGTATCAGATTTGACATTAATTTTTACATCTTTTTGCTTACCCTCAAGACTCACTTTTATGCTAGTATGCGCATATAATTAGTATTTAATATGACAATTAATAATTATGTTTCAACCAGCTAGCCTATTCATAGGGCTGAGATATAGTCGCTCTTCTAAAGGTAATGCCTTTATTTCCTTTATTTCGTTCTTCTCTATTGCGGGTATCGCTATTGGTTTAATGGCTTTATTTACAGTGAGTGCTGTTATGAATGGTTTTGAAAACAGCCTTAAAACAAATATGCTAGGTTTGATCCCTCACGTTGAAGTATCTTCGTCGAAGCAATCAATTAAACAAATGCAAAAACTTAAAGCTGATTTAAGTAGCTCTGAGTTAGTTAAGCACACTAGTTTGTATCGCCATGCAGAAGCGATTCTACAGACGAATAAAGATCTCAATGGTGTCCTACTGCAAGGACTATATGATGACAATGCATCATTATATAAAGTAAGCGATAAGATAGTCGAAGGTAATTGGGAAAATGTTATGGCAGACCGTTATCAGTTAGCGGTTAGCCGCTACTTATCGCGTATGCTTAATATTCGTTTAGGCGAGAAGGTGCGTGTTATTTTACCTAACACAAGTACGTATACGCCGTTAGGGCGCATTCCAAGCCAACGTTTATTTACTGTTGCTGCAATATACGAGACAGGATCTGATATCGATAAAGCGCTTGCCATTACCAGTGGTGAGTCTTTGCAACGGGTGTTGAAACTTCCACAAGACAATGCACCAAATTTAAGTATTTCCCTTAACGATCCATTTTTGCTAGATGATTTCTTTGCGTCTGTTTCTCCATTACTAGATACTCAAAATTATAGTGATTGGCGACAATCAAGAGGGACATTGTTTGCTGCTGTTGCAATGGAAAAACGTATTATGTCGATGCTACTTGCGCTTATTGTACTCGTTGCTGCTTTTAATATCGTGTCAGCATTAACCATGATGGTGAGTGAAAAACAAAGTGAAGTTGCGATTTTACAAACGTTAGGTCTAACACCTAAACAAGTGCAACAAGTTTTTATGATCCAAGGTTTATATAACGGTTTAATTGGTACCAGTATTGGTGCCGCTTTAGGCTTTTTACTAAGTGCGAATATTAATGAAATACAAAGTTTACTAGGTATTAACCTATTGTCAGGTGCTTTATTACCCGTAAAATATGATGCGGTTAGCCTAATTGTAATTGTATTAGGCAGTATTATTATGAGCTTTTTAGCAACCTTATACCCGGCCCGTAAAGCGGCCAAAGTTAGTCCTGCAGAGGTATTGCGCTATGAATGATTTAGTTATCGACTGTGAACAATTACGTAAAGTTTATCAAGACGGCACAAATGAAGTAGAAGTATTAAAAGGCGTTGATTTAAGCCTCACACAAGGTGAAATGCTTGCAATCGTTGGTAGTTCAGGTTCAGGAAAAAGCACCTTGCTACATATTTTAGGGACCTTAGATAGTCAAACCGATGGGATAGCTAAAATTAAAGGTCAACAAGTTGCAAAACTTAGCCGGGCTGAGCAAGCTAAATTCAGAAATGATAACTTGGGGTTTATTTACCAGTTTCATCATCTGTTAATGGAATTTAATGCACTTGAAAATGTTGCGATGCCCTTATTGATAAAAGGGCTCAGTGCTAAAGATGCTGAACAAAAAGCAAAAGGAATGCTTGATAAAGTAGGATTGGCCCATCGCTTTGAACATAAACCATCAGCGTTATCTGGTGGCGAGCGTCAACGTGTTGCAATTGCTAGAGCCTTAGTGACTGAGCCTGCTTTAGTGCTTGCTGATGAACCTACAGGTAATTTAGATAAACAAAATGCGATTAAAATTTATGATTTAATTAAACAACTTAACGAGAGTCTCAATACCAGTTTTGTTGTTGTTACCCATGATTTAGAGTTAGCTGACAAGTTGGGTAAAATTGCTTATCTAGACAATGGTAAAATAGCGATTAAAGAGAGCGGTCATGTTGCTTAGTGCTTTTTTAAGTAAACGTTTTCGAGCTCACTCAGGGAATAAAGAAGGACAAAATGGGTTTGTCAGCTTTATTGCTAAAGCATCGACGATAGGCATATTGCTAGGTGTTGCTGTGCTGATTGTTGCATTGTCTGTTATTAATGGTTTTGAGCAACAACTAGCGCATCGGTTGTTAAGTGTTGTTCCGCAAGTTGAATATGTCGCCCCAGATAAACCTATTGAAAATTGGCCAAGTAAAGTACAAAGTCTAAGTAATCAAAACCATGTTACTGGCGCTGCTCCATTTATTGCTGTTAATGGTATGGCGCAGTTTAAAAATGAGATTAAAGCCGTTGAAATTAGAGGTGTTAGCCCTGAACTCGAGAAAAATGTTTCCGCAGTTAATCAATTTACTAAAGGTAAATTAGTAAATCAATTAGGTACTGATGAACTAATTTTAGGTCGGTTAGTTGTTAAGCAGTTAGGTTTGGAAATGGGGGATGCGGTGACATTATTAATTCCGCAAATTAATAATACCTCTAGCCAAATTTTACCGCCAAAGCGTCTTACAGTTACCCTAGCTGGTGTTATTAATATGGGAGGGCCAATAGATAATTCAGCCGCCTTCATCCATTTAAATAAAGCACAGTCAGTATTGGGCTATAGTGACGAGCAGGTGACGGGGTTACGTTTAGCTGTCGATGATATTTTTCAAGCTCACAATATCGCACTTAAAGTAGGGCAAACAATAGATGATTATGTGTATATCTCTAGTTGGTTTAGAACTCAAGGAAGCTTATACCAAGATATACAGATGGTGCGAACGATTGTTTATATTGTGGTATTTTTAATTATTGCGGTGGCTAGTTTTAATATTGTTTCATCATTAGTAATGGAAGTGAGAGAGAAGCAGTCTAATATTGCAATATTAAAAACCATGGGAGCACAGGATAGTACAATCGTCGCTACTTTTGTTATGCAAGGTCTTACTCAAGCATTCATAGGTGTTGTATTAGGTACGTTTATCGGTGTTGTACTGGCGCTCAATATCAGTGAGTTGTTTATTTGGATAAGCCAACTAATGTCAAAAAACCCACTTGAGGGAGTATATTTTATTGAGTTCCTACCGAGTCGGCTGGTGTGGAAAGATATTGTAATAACCGTTATTGTAACATTTATTTTAGCAGTACTTGCAACAATCTATCCTGCATGGCAGGCGACTCGGGTTGATCCGGCGAAGGTGTTAGGTAACTAAAGGTAGCCTCCAGTCATAAGTGGTTTGATGAAATTGATCAGAAAGTGGTAAAGACTGGTAAAAATCGGCGCATATTAGTGACGTGTTTTTGCAGTAGCCTAAGGTAAATGCGCTTACTGGCGTATTTACACGTATGCTTGTTGACAGGAAATTAAAGGGTCTATTTATCTTTCAACATTAAGTTTGCAGCAGTGAGTTTTTATTTTTAGGCAAGGCAAAGCCTATATAATGCGGGGATTTCCTACATCCCAGACTCAATAAATATAGGGATAATGCAGAATAAATGATAAATACCCGAAAGCTTTTCTACTAAGTACGATTCTTGATTAGCCTGCATGTTTTTGTTTTTAAAGGTTAGGCTATTAACCGTTATTCATAGGTTCTCAAACGTATTAAAATTATAGTCAGTAAATGATTTGATAAAGCAGCGTAAGAGTCGCAGAAGCATTTAGATTCCTTTGCAAAATGGAGCAAAGCTGATACGCCAACAACCATTAAGGGTGTTTTAAGGGCTAAGTAATAAAACTATGAGCTTGTACATGATAGCCGTCTTTGTAAACAAGCATGGTATTACGCGGCATTTATACTTGCGGCCTGTATTATTAGCCCTTACAGTATCTATAATGTCATAAAAGAGTAAATATAATGGAACAAGAACAAGCAAATAAAGCAACCCAAGAACAACAAGAAGAAGCAAATAAACAAAGTGTTTTATGGCAACGTGAGTGTTTTCAAAATGCACAAAAACATCTTGCTGAAAAAGGTGTAATGCCAAAATCCTTAAATGAAAAAGAAAGCCGCTTTATTGCGCCACTTGTAGCACTTTGGAAGTTTAAAGCGCAGGATGGTAAAAGTTATTGGGTGATCACTGGCCGTTTACCAACAGATTCAGCGCCGGCCAATGTGTCTGAGAATGCCCGTGACACACTGCGTTACTTTTCATTACAGTGGCAGTTAAAAGCTGATCAAATTATGCAGACGGGTGCTGGTGATAAAACCAAGGTTGATTTTGCCAATTTGCTGATTAATAGAGCACAAGGTATTTATGAGCTATATGAAAAAGAAGAAATGTGGGTTAACGAGCCGTCTTAATAGTTGATTTACAGTAAACGTAATTTATTTATGAGCGAGCCAAAGGGTTCGCTTTTTTATACTTTATGTATGGCGTATCAGTGGACTAAGGTAAATGGTTTAGTAACAAATTGATTTATAGGGCATTGCATACGCTGCCTTGCGATGCCAGCCTCCATAAAAACATGTCCTTCGGTAGCAAAGCCATTGCTTTTAAAGCGTTCAACTTCATTTAAAATACAATTGATACTAACTGAATCACAGCCTTGTTGTTGAGCTAGTTGCACGATAAACGTTAATAGTGATTTATAAACACTGCGGTTACGGTGTTCGGGTAATACAGCAATACGACCTATCAATCCATCATTGCATAAACGCCCAGTGGCGACTGGGCATTGAGTATCATCAGTAACTAAAATATGTTGGGCGGTGTTATCAAGTGCATCAAACTCAATATGTTTGGGAATGTGTAACTCACAAACAAAAACTCGCTCTCTTATTTGTTGTAGCAATTCTTTATTGATCTTCCATTCAACTTTGTCAATTCGATAGCCCATAATTGCACTCCTAACAAAACCAAATACCCTCATTTAATAATATAGTGAAGGTTTTTAAAAATGTATGGTTGTTTTTTGAACTATTTATTTCGCTTGCTGCAATAGTGTTATTATCGCTAAGTAATTTAATATCTGCTAAACACGTTAAGTCATGTAAATAATTAGTGCCATTAATACTTAGTAATACTGAATCGTCTAATACTTGATAAACCGCACGAGTCCCACCTAGGCGTTCAAATACGATATCGTCATCAACTAATAAGTCTTTCAAATCGGCTAAGGTGTAAGGCTGCTCAGGTGGTGCTAAGTCCATGTCATGCTTTGGTTGGCTAATACTATTGCCAAGCCAGGTTTTAAACACAGTTTCGTCTTCTATTGCTGCTATCATTAATTGTTTAATTTGCTGTGCTTCATCGTTACTTAACTCTCCTTTAGACTCTCTCAGTGCCAATGCAGGATCGTTATAACGCTTATTGCCAAGTTCTGTATCAATCAAATGATCGGCAAATTGCGAGATTAAATCACGTTGATTAGGGGCTCTAAAACCGACAGAGTAATTTAATGCATTTTCAACTGCATAACCTTCGTGCGGGCAACCTGGCGGAATATATAAGATATCACCTGGTTCTAAAATACAGTCAATTACTGCGTCAAACTGTTCTACTTGCAGCAAACTTTTGTTTTTTACAAATTGTCTAAGGTTGTTATCGGGTAAGCCTACGCGCCAATGACGTTTTCCTTCACCTTGAATGATAAATACATCGTATTGGTCAAGGTGTGGACCAACACCACCTCCTGGAGTGGAAAAGCTGATCATTAAATCATCAATTCGCCAGTTAGGAATAAACCGAAATGGCTCGAGCAATTGTGCGGCATCGCCATGCCAGTGATCAACAGCTTGCACAAGTAGGGTGGAGTGCTGCTCGCTAAGTTGCTCAAAATCTTCAAATGGTCCGTGATAGGCATGCCATTGGTTATCATGATTAGTGATAATACGCGACTCGATACTTTCTTCCATAGCTAAGCCTGCAAGCTCATTGGCATCAAGTGGGTCAACAAAGTGCTTAAAGCCTTGCTTTATCAATAGCGGCTTTTTTTGCCAGTATTGGCTTAAAAATTCTTGCTTAGATAAATCGTTAATTGCTAATTGATACATGCTATACACCTAAAGTGGCGAGATAAAAAAAGCGAAAGGAGAGCTTTTCGCTTTTTAAATACTGCTCGAATAAATAGTTACGCTAGGTTATCGATAAACTCAACAGCACGGCCAATATAGTTTGCCGGTGTTAGTTTTTTCATTTCTACTTTAGCTTCTTCTGGTAAATCAAGACCGTCAATAAACTCAGCCATAATAACTTGATTAACGCGCTTACCACGGGTTAAATCTTTAAGCTTTTCATATGGTTTTTCAATACTATATTTACGCATTACTGTTTGGATTGGCTCTGCAAGCAGTTCCCAGTTTTGATCTAACTCATCCAGTAGGCGTTGTTCGTTTACTTCTAATTTACTAACACCTTTTAAGGTTGATTGATAAGCAATTAGCGTATAGCCCATACCAACACCTAGGTTACGCAGAACCGTTGAGTCGGTAAGGTCACGTTGCCAGCGAGAAACAGGCAGCTTTTGCGCAAGGTGAGAAAAAATAGCGTTAGCAAGCCCTAAATTACCTTCCGAGTTTTCAAAATCAATTGGGTTTACTTTATGCGGCATGGTTGATGAACCAATTTCACCAGCAATGGTTTTTTGCTTAAAGTGGCTAAGGGCAATATAACCCCAAATGTCACGGTTAAAATCAAGCAAAATTGTATTAAAACGCGCAATCGCATCAAACAATTCAGCAATGTAATCATGCGGTTCAATTTGCGTTGTAAATGGATTAAAACTAAGATCAAGGCTTGTTACAAATTGCTCTGCATGGTTATGCCAGTCGTAATTAGGGTAAGCGCTTAAGTGTGCATTGTAGTTACCTACAGCACCATTGATTTTACCGAGTATTTCAACGTTAGCGATTTGGTCACGTTGGCGCTTTAAACGCATATATACGTTGGCAAACTCTTTACCCATTGTAGAAGGTGTAGCAGGTTGGCCGTGAGTACGGGTCATCATGGGTACATTTTTATATTCTACGGCTTTGTCTTTAATTGCAGTTAGGAGCTTATCGCAATAAGGCAGTAATACTGTTTTACGTGCTTCTGTTAACATTAAACCATGAGATAGATTGTTGATGTCTTCTGAAGTACATGCAAAGTGAATAAATTCGTTAACAGCATGAAGCTCAGCGTTATCAGCTACTTTTTCTTTTAATAAATATTCAACGGCTTTAACATCATGGTTAGTGGTGCTTTCTATGTCTTTAACACGCTGTGCATCCGCTTCACTGAAGTTATCAACAATGGCATTAAGTAGGGCATTGGCCTGGTCGCTAAATTCTGGTACTTCATTAATTTCGCTTGCGCGCGATAAGGCTTGTAACCAACGAACCTCAACATTAACGCGGTATTTGATTAAGCCAAATTCGCTGAAAATACTGCGTAGTTCAGTGGTTTTGTTGCCGTAGCGACCATCCACCGGAGAGATAGCGGTTAACGCTGAAAGCTCCATAATAACTCCTAAATTTTAGTTTTGAACGATAATAATTAAATATGGTTTTTAGCAATAGCGAGTATTTTTCTTTTTGCAAAGAAAAAATTACGGCGTTTACCGCCCATTTGTCGCCATAACACAGCACTACGAACTCCGGCTAATAATAATGCGCGGATTTTGTTTTGCGTGAGTTGTTGTTTTAATAACTCTGGCTTGCCATATACCTGAATACGATGCCCAAGGGGGCTTAGCACCGTAGAATAAATATCAGCAAGGCCTGCAATTACGGTGTCATCCGTAATTGAAAAGTGTTCGAGGCGACGATGAATATCATCGATGCGTCGACCTAATTCTTTTAAACTGTCTGGTTTAGAGTTTAATGCGCGCTCTAGCTGCATTAAACCACCTACATATTTGACGATCTCAACGTCCTTTTGGGCACCAGCACTAAGTTGATTTATTAGCGCTTTGTAACCTTCGCGTAGATTATCTTTGCCTCGGTAAACATCTTCAGGAGAATCTGGCGATGTTTGAATAATACTGTTTAATAACTTTTCTAGTTCAAAATCGTTACTTGAACCATATTGCGCTATTTTTTGTACTTGCTTAGCAACTTGGCACATTGCAGCCAAGGCCATAACTTGGTGTTCATTCATTATTTGATCACCGAATCAATAATACCGCCGCCTAAACATATTTCATTCTCATAAAAAACTGCAGACTGTCCGGGAGTAACCGCTTTTTGCGGCTCATCAAATAGCACTCGGGCTAATCCATCATCACCGACCAATAAAGTACACGGAAGGTCTTCTTGGCGGTAACGAGTTTTTACAGTGCATCGTGTTGTGCCTTTAGGCCCTATACGATCAACCCAGTGTAGTTGGTCTGCGTTTAAGCCATTACTGAATAGGCGAGGGTGATCTTTACCTTGGCCAACAATTAATACGTTACGGGCAATGTCTTTATCAACCACGTACCAAGGTTCACCTGAGCCCTCTTTCAGACCACCTATTAACAGACCTTTACGTTGGCCAAGTGTGTGGTACATCAAGCCTTCATGTTCACCGACACTATTTCCGTCGGTATCTTCAATGATGCCAGGTTGTGCTGGTAAGAACTTTTGTAAAAAATCTTTAAACTTACGCTCACCGATAAAACAAATGCCTGTGCTGTCTTTTTTATCGTAGGTAATTAAGTCTTGCTCTTCTGCTATGCGGCGTACGTCAGGCTTTGCGATATCACCAACGGGAAATAATGTTTGGGCAATATGCTCATGGCTTAGTGTATATAAGAAATAGCTTTGATCTTTGTTGTCATCAAGACCGCGACACATAACATATTTATCACCCCGTAGCTCACGGCGTACGTAGTGTCCTGTGGCAATGAAGTCAGCACCTAAGGCGCCGGCTGCAAATTCTAAGAATGCTTTGAATTTGATTTCTTTATTACACATGACATCAGGGTTAGGTGTGCGGCCTACTTTGTACTCTTCTAAAAAGTACTCAAACACATTATCCCAATATTCAGCAGCGAAATTAATTGTGTGCAATTCAATATCGAGCTTTTCACACACGGCTTGCGCGTCTTTTAAATCATCAGCGGCAGCACAATATTCATCATTGTCATCTTCTTCCCAGTTCTTCATAAACAGGCCTTCAACTTGATAGCCTTGTTGCTTTAATAAATACGCTGATACAGAAGAATCAACACCGCCGGACATACCAACGATGACTTTAATGTGATTATTTTCGCTCATAATACTCGCTGTTACTTTTTAACTGCCTTGGAAAGGCCGGGATTATAGCATGATTTTGAGTGCTCAAACCAGCCAAAATCGCGGCACTTTTAAACACTAATTGAAACGCTAAAAATGGCTGAATTAATTAGTCATTTAGCAAACTAAAAGAAGCCAGCTAAATACTTGGCTTATTTATAACGTTAAGTTCGCCATTGGCAATACCATGTAATGTGTACTTACCAATGCTGTAGCGAATTAACCGTAAAGTTGGGTGGCCAATATGAGCAGTCATACGTCTAACTTGACGGTTACGTCCTTCTGTTATGGTTATTTCAATCCAGCTTGTTGGGATTGACTTTCGCTCTCGAACGGGTGGGTTGCGTGGCCAAATATCGGGGGCTTGCATAACCTTTACATTAGCGGGTTTTGTTAGGCCATCTTTTAGTTCAACACCTTTACACAGTGCATTAATAGATGCTTGAGTGGGCTCTCCCTCAACTTGCACCCAATAAGTTTTAGCCGTTTTTTTATTCGGTTCTGTAAGAGTGTGTTGTAGTTTTCCGCAATTTGTTAGTAGCAGTAAGCCTTCGCTGTCTTTATCAAGACGACCTGCGGCGTAAACGTTTTTTATCTTTATAAAGTCAGCTAGGGTTTGCCGGTCTTGATCGTCAGTAAACTGGCAAAGTACATCAAAGGGTTTATTGAATAACACGACTTTACGTTCATCGGGGCTAATAGGCGGTTTAGTTTCGCGCTTTACAGGTTTACGCGTATAAGTTCGTCCGCTATTACGACTCAATGATTTATATGGCTTTTTAGCAGGCATTTATATACACCGTGCCGGCTTGGGTAAACCTGCTATTTTAGTGGCTTGTTTAGCGGGGCCTTTAGGGAATAGTTTATATAAATAAATACTGTTACCTTTGTCCTCTCCTAGCGCTTTAGCCATTGCTTTTACCAACATACGAATGGCAGGGCTGGTGTTATATTCAAGGTAAAAATCTCGCACAAAATGAATAACCTCCCAATGAGATTCACTGAGTGTAATATTCTCTTGTTCGGCAATAACGGGTGCAAGCGCCTCAGACCAATCGTTACTGTCGAGTAAATAGCCTTGTTTGTCAGTTGTTATGTGTTGATTGTTAAATTTGAGCATCTGTTACCAGCTAATTGTATTATCGGTATTTAAGGTTAAATCAACAAATGCGGCATAATCTATTGCTGCATCGTTTTCATTAAAAGTGGTGTTTCGAGCGAATGCATCTTCTTTTAAAATATATAATTGATTTGAAAGCTGCTTAAATTGCTCTGTGCTATAACAGGCATCACTGACAAGTATTACGCTGTCATCTTTACTTATCCGTTTTTCTAACTCATGGCCGATATAGTGAGAGGCCGGTTTTGCAAAAATATGTAATGTGCTCATAGAGTAACAACCTGCTGCTGTTGTTTAAGTAATTGTCGTTGTTGTTCAAAGCTCACGACTTTTACGGGTAACAGTAATTCTGACTGCTTCAAGTTGTGATCAATCATTGACTTCTCGCATATATAAACGTTTTCTACATCATATAGTTCCAGTGTTTTAATCGTTTTGAAGTGATTTTTTAAACCTATGGTTTGTGGTTGTTGTGCAGCTTTTAAAGCAAGGACTGCTGAGCCACTAAAAAGCCAGCTAATGTTTTGTTCAATAGCGGCGAATATCAAGGTGGTATCAAGGGCTTCACGAATATGCTGATCGTCAAATGGACTGTGCTGACTGAGAACTAAAATATTTTTCATTTAAATTGCACCCACTTGTCTGATTCACTGGCAAGCATGGCAAACTCAGCGAGGCCCGCGACAGTGAATGGGGCTGTATTAGTGATATCTACGCCGCGCTTCTCTGCTGCGGTGACACATAATAATAAGGGAATATTAAGTGCGCTAACTGATTGCCATAAAGCAGGGACATTAAGCTCATCAGAGGCAAGTTCAAGGTGGTTACTAGCATGATAAACGCCTGCTTGGTATAAAAATACTGCGGCAATAGTATGCTGTTTATCAACACATGCGTTGATAAATTTAATCAGCCGCTGAACCGTGTCATGATCAGTTGGTGCAGTATGAAGAGAAAGAACAAATTTTGCCAAAATAAATCCAAAAAAAAAGCCCCTAGAAAGGAGCTATTTTAACAGAACTTTTTAATTAGTCATTATTTGCGCCGAGTAAAGCAAGTAATGAAGTAAATAAGTTATATACGCTTAAGTATAAAGATACCGTAGCGCGGATATAGTTGGTTTCACCACCGTTGATAATACGGCTTGTATCAAACAAGATTAAACCTGACATGATTAATACCACCGCAGCGTTTAACACCATAAACATTAGCGAGCTGCCGATGAAGATGTTAACGATACTGGCAACGATAACGACTAACAATCCAACCGTTAAAAAACCGCCCATAAATGAGAAATCTTTTTTAGTATTAAGTGCATAAGCAGATAAACCAAAGAAAATTAATGCAGTAGAGCCTAATGCTTGCATAATTAACATTGCTCCATTAGGCATTGCTGCATAGTAGTTTAGAAGCGGCCCAAGACCTGCGCCCATCAAACCTGTAAAAGCAAAAACCCAAGCTACGCCTGATGCGCTTTCTGCTTTTTTATTGACTACAAAAAGTAAGCCAAACGAAATTAAAGTAAAAACCAAACCCATAAAGTAAGGTAGGTTTAAGGCCATTGAAATACCGGCTGTCACTGCACTAAATGCTAATGTCATGGCCAGTAAGAAATAAGTATTCTTTAATACTTTGTTTGTTTCAACGGTCGACATAACCGGGTTAGCGGTATTGTACGAGTGATTAAATGCCATTGTAGAGCTCCTTTAAATGAAACCTGTTTATTAAGTTGTAATAACCAACTAGATTTTATAACTTAAGTTAGATTACCAAGACTTATATATTTGGGCAAACCTTTGTAGTTCAATAGAGAGATAAATAA
>NZ_JBQSVO010000025.1:0-34883 GCF_052376275.1 Pseudoalteromonas sp. AOP7-A1-14
GATGTTTTTTATACTTGGTTTTAAAGGAAATGAATGGGCGTGGCGAAATAACAAATGGCAAAGTGTCGAACATTTTCAAAGAATCCAAAAAATGTGGCGTAATACAGGATTAATTCTATTTGTTGTTATCATGCCTTTACTTTTTGTTGGGGTTTTTAGTATTGTTGGTAGCGCGCTCAAAGGAGAGGCGTTTGATCAATCGGTGGCTATTGTATCTAAAAATGAACAGGTTATTGAGCTTGTAGGTCAGCCAATTGAAGTCGATTTCTTCGTTACTGGTGATATTCAAACATCAGGCTCACAAGGTGATATCGCGCTGCAGTACTCAATTAGCGGCCCAAAGGGTGACGCTGACATCTACTTAGAAGCTTACAAAGATCACACTTGGAAAATATACAGTCTCTATGCTTATAGTAAAGACAACAACAAAGAGATAAATCTTTTAAGGTCAGCACAATAGCTTTAGATTATACAAAGCGATATTGTTGAATGATTTTTAAATCTTTATTTAGAAAATGAGGCTAATCTAGCCTCATTTTTATATAGGTATCGCTGCTTCTTATTCCTATGTCTCTTCTTAATTGGTACTACTTAATCGATAAGTCATACTTTAGTAAAGCCGCATTAATACAGCGGGCACGCAATGTCTGTTTTTTCATGGTCTGCGCCATAGCTTAGCGCTGTTAAGTAGTTCCATTGCTTGGGGCAAGGTGGTGCGCTTATCTTGGCTCAAATGAGTTTTGGTTATAAGTTCAGTTATATAGTCAACAATAAGGCATGCAATATCAACGTTTGTGGCACAAATAGCGCATGTTTTTAAATAATTATTTTTATACGCAGCCTAGAATAAGTTAAACAAGTAAGTCTTATTACCACAATTTAAACTCCTCTTATTTATCAATTTTTAAGTTGAACTTTAAAAAGTGCCTTTTTAGTCGAGCAATAAGCGTAAAATCACTGTCAGTAATATTCCGTGTAGCGCGCTTTTAGCACACCCCCCATAGATTGCAACGACAGATAAGCCACGTTTTATTAAAGCCTAAATTGGAGTGTTAATTAAGCAATTATTTTTCGGGGGGATTACCATTTGATTTCTAAAAGGCGAAGTTTCCCCTCACCGTTACATTTACAAAGCATTGAAAAATTTATCTCAAATCTAGACAGACAGTCACCGATTAAAAAATGGGGAACTGTCAGATCAAGTCTGAACTAGTACATTTATATACAACTAGATGTTGATTAAAATCACTTTACGGATAAATCATATTTACTGACTACGTCGTCAATATAGCGATGCCGTAGGGTGTTCTTTCCTTCGTGGCCGGTGCCATGGCTTAGTGCGCGGTTAATCAGTTTTAATGCTTTATGTAGTGCTTGACGCTCTTCTTGGTCGAGCCCGATTTTGGTTCTTAGTTCTGTGATGTCGTCAATGAGAAGTTTGGCTATATCAAGTTGGACTATCTCTTCTATTAAGCCATTTTGGGTCAATACGCCATACTTGCTACACAAAAATTGTTGCCACACTTGTTGTAAGTGCTCCTCAATCTCACTGCCAAATAGATCTTCACTTATGGCAAAGCCTTGTTGTGTTAGCTTCGTAAGCTGAGAGCTATAGTGCTGAGCAAAATAGTTAAATGCTTGGCTTGAAGAGTCAACTTTATGCTTAAGTAGGTGCTGCCCCCAATTAACGCTGCCTCGTGGGTAATAATCATCATACTCTTCACACTGATATATGCCTGAGTAAGAGCTGCACTCAAGCTGACTTTGAATACAATAACTGGGTTTTGGAAATAAACTACTTTGTTGCCAGTGTAAAAGCGTTTCCTCATCTATAGCTAATGCATGGCAAAGCTCTTCTGCGGTGTAAAAGTAGGTAGCTAAAAATTTAGATAAACGCATAATGACTCAACTCACATAAAGCACTGTTAATTTATACAGTTGTTTATTTTGGACTAAGTATACTTTTTTCTCAAGTTTTTTATTTATTGCGTGTCAATACTCCCAAAATATCAACGTTTGTGGTACAAATAACGCATGTTTTTTAAAGAATAATTTTTTTATGCGCAGCCTAGAACAAATTAAACAAGCAAGTCTTATTACCGCAATTAAAACCCCTTACTTATCAACGGGTGAAATTGACCTTGCAACCTATGACTTTTTAGTCGAGCAGCAAATAGCCAGTGGTGTTGACGGTATTGTCGTGGGCGGAACCACAGGCGAAGGCCAGTTAATGAGCTGGGAAGAACACCTAATGCTGATAGCGCACAGTGTTAATAAATATTCAGATAAATTAGTGATTGTTGGCAATACTGGTAGTAACAACACGCGTGAAGCGATTAAAGCTACCGAGTATGGTTTTGCCAGTGGTATGGATGCAGCGTTGCAAATCAACCCTTATTATGGACGTACATCTATTGCTGGCGTGAAAGAGCACTTTAAGCGCCTATTAGCAATTGGCCCAGCATTTATCTACAATGTAGCAGGGCGTACAGGGCAAGATTTAACCCCTGATATTATTGAGCCGCTAGCAGAGCACGAAAATTTCATTGGCGTTAAAGAGTGCGGTGATAATGAACGTATCAAACATTATGAGCAGCAGGGTATTGCTTGCTGGTCAGGCAATGACGACGAAGCGCATGATGCACGTCATAAATACAATGCGCATGGCGTTATCTCGGTCACTTCTAACTTAATTCCTGGGTTATATCGTCAATTAATGGACACCCAAAATGATCAGCTAAACGCGTCATTACAGCCATTAATGAACTGGTTATTTTGCGAGCCTAACCCGATAGCAATTAATACCGCGTTAATAATGACCGGCGCTGTTAAATCGGTATTTAGGCTCCCTTATGTACCGCTTAGCGACGAGCAACAAGCGAAAGGCTTAGAATTAATTAATGAGCTGTCGTTAACAGACATAGTAGGTGGCACAGCGAGTGTGCTAAATAATGACTATGAACTTATCAGCTAGCTGATAATATCTAGCAGATAATCTTATACTGATAAAGTCACCGGTGGGTGACTTTTTTGTTTGGCAGATCCAAATTGTTAAACGATAGCCGCTTGTAATAACTTACTAAGTTTGGCTTCTTGCTCTGCAACCTCTTCAAGCTTGGTAGCTATATCGTCAAGGGTGACATCGCTTCGCTTTTTACAGTATTTAACGGCTTGCATAGCAAACTCACGCCATAAATCACCTACTTGCGTTGTATGCTGCGCACACTCTTTCAAAGCCGGTGTGTTAGTTTCCTCGCTTGCTTGCTCTAAAAAACTGGCATACATAAACCTAAACCCAGCACCACCCGTGCCTATTTCTTCTTGCATGCGGACAATATGGGCTAAGTAAAGGCGTGCATACTTAGGTGATTTTTTATCAAGTTGGCGTATTTGCTTTGCCATATGGCGGATGCCTTTTAAACCAAAATAAGGCAATACTAAACCATTCATCATTTTAGCTGTTTTTTTAATCGCAGGCTTAATTACTTGCGCTAAGTTTGTTTGTGGTGGTACTGAGCGAATAACGTACATTAAGCCTTTTGCTGCTAAGGCGCCTTTTGCAAAACGAGCATTTTTTAAATCATCGTACGGACAAGTAACAGGGTGTTCAAATACTGGATCGCTAATTAAGTAATCCCCTTGTGCCGTTTTACCGTAAACAATGAGGTTATGGGCATTAAAATGAAAACGCATATCTTCAGGAAAATACGGTAACCAATACACAGAGCTTTGCAAGCCAACCAAATTACCTTTGGCAAGTTCGTCATCAAGCGCGCGCATACCGGCATCTGGATTTGAAAATTTACGGCTTTGCAGTTCAATATTGAGCTTTTTGCAGACCTTTTTAATAATGGTTTTTGGTGGCATACGGTAAGCGATTAATGGCATTCCATTTATTTTTACAAACGGTAAATAAGCAAAAGTAAGGGCTGAGGCAAGGCCGAATGCCATCGGCTCACTCATCGGGATACCTTTACTTTGTAATAAAGTGGCTATTACACCAGTTTCACAATGTGAAGATTGTTGATGGTTTATGGCTAAAATAATGTCTGGCATGAAAGGTTCGTTATTTTGAAGGCAATGAAAAAAGTGCGTCACGACTCATTTTGAGTGCGTCGCAATATCGGTTAATTTTTTTATCGGATAATCTA
This sequence comes from Pseudoalteromonas sp. AOP7-A1-14, assembly GCF_052376275.1. Taxonomy (NCBI): domain Bacteria; kingdom Pseudomonadati; phylum Pseudomonadota; class Gammaproteobacteria; order Alteromonadales; family Pseudoalteromonadaceae; genus Pseudoalteromonas; species Pseudoalteromonas sp. AOP7-A1-14. The sequence goes on from NZ_JBQSVO010000025.1 coordinate 4,152, forward strand.
TTAAAGATCGCTGGACGTAAATGGCGTTTGACTTGCCACTGAAAAAAGCCACTGGCACCAGCAAGTGTGGGAATATCAAAACGCCGAGCTAACATATGGTAGGCCAATGGTGATACTTCACCAAGTAGTGCTTGTTCAAGCGCCTCGTTGGCTTGTTGGTTTAAATCGTCAACAGCTAACTGGGTTGCAAAACTTTCGACATCCCATCCTGATGACTTTACGCCTTGGTAATGGCCGCTGTCATCAACGGCATACACAAGCTTGTTTTGGCCTTGGTAACTTTTACTATTATCTTGCGGTACTTCTTGTTTTTTCATAGCGTACTCAGGCTATTTGCCAACGACAGATAACTGCATAAAGGCACTTGAAAATCGTCCGCTTTCGGGTACGTAACACAGTAATTTTTGGCCATCGGTTAATTTCCCCGATTTAAATAACTCATCAAGCATAATGAAGATAGAAGCGGAGCCGGTATTGCCTTTTTCAGTTAAGTTGGTAAACCATCTCTCAAATGGTATTTCAAAGTCGATGTTACTTAAACCTTCAAATAACCGTTCCCGAAAATACCCAGACGAATAATGAGGTAAAAAGAAATCATAATCGCTGGGGGTAATGTCACGTTTTTTTATTATTTTACTCAGAGCATCTTCAACTGTGTATTTAACAATATTCTCGTTAAGCAGCTTTACGTCTTGCTTTACTGATAAGATTGATTGTTGTTCGCGCGTTTGTGAGTCATAGCGTGTCCAACTTTTTAGCTCGCCATCAATTTTTTCAGCGCCAGCATACATACAGGCTTCTAGTTGATCAGCATAGGAAGTAATGTCTATCCAATCAATGCTTAAAGACAGGCCCGTTTCATTGGCTTTATTACTTAATAACGCAGCGCCAGCACCATCTGAAAGCATCCAACGTAGGAAGTCTTTCTCAAAAGCAATCTCGGGTTTTTGGTTTAGCATTTCTACTTTGTGTTCGCTTTCAGCACTAAAGTTGCGTGAATGCATAACGTTTGACGCAAGCTCACTGGCAACCACCGCGCTGTGCTGACTTTCGCCTGCTTTAACATTTAAGTAAGCGTACTTAAGCGCGGTCATACCGCATAAGCAAATACCTGCGGTTGATATTACTTCAAGGCTGGGGTTTTTAAGTTCGCCATGAACCATTACACCGTGATTAGGCATAATTTGATCAGCCATAGATGTGCTTGCCACCAAACAGTCTAATTGACTTAGCTGCGTGCTATTTGCAGTAAATAAGCCACGCACAGCATCAGCAGCTAATGAAGCGTTCGTGTAATTATACTCGCCAGTCTGTGGATCAATTGCGTAGTAACGGTTCTTAATTTGGTTACTACGCAATATGACAGGCTTTGCTCGAGAGCGTTGCCCACCAACTTCACCTAGTACGACTTCCATTTCTTTATTACTTACAGGGTTGTTAGGTAGCACAGCATGTAAGTTGTTTATGTATACAGCATTTTCCATAACGTAAAACTACTCTCCAGATGGCTCAGCAAAATAAGCTTTTTGCTTAGCTATTCTTTTTTTAGTTAAGGGGGCAATCAATTTTTTTATTATCGCAGTAATAGGTACCACGGTAATAATTAAGGTCAGCAAAAATAGCACATAGAGCAATAGCCCACAACTACGGCGTGTAGAATGTATTGGGCCAAGTGTGGTGAGGATTTTACTCCAAATCCTAAAGCTATGTTGGCCAACCCGTTCGCTTGCAATAAACTTTTCATTTATCTTCACAGCCCCTAGTCCCTTCAATACAGATTGCTGTAAGGTTTGTGACGGCTGTAAATCCATGAGTGCTTTTTTTATTGCAATACCAAAGCGACTGGCTGCTTTTATTTCATGATCTGCGACACCCGCTGCAGGCACCCATGAGACGGGTTTCTTTTTACCAGAAAACATCCAAAGCGGAGTCGCTAAAAAGCTGAAACCGGTACCACATTCATCACTGAGTACCACATTATCAATCAATTTAGCATTAACGTTTTTCAGCAATCGTTTCATTTTTTCTTGCGCGCTTAGCCACATACCACGACAACCTATGACAGTAATAACAGGTTTATTATTGAGTAGCTTAGTTGCTTGTTCAGATTGCATGAACGAAGATATGGGTAATGAAGGAGATAAAAACCAAACTTGATAAGTTAAGATGATTAAGTCGTAATCGTCATGGGTTGTTTTTACAAGATCCATTGGTTGCGGCGTCATTTTTACGCATTCGGGGAAAATATGGAAAAAGGTTAAAAACGGCCACGGAAATGGGTATGGTTCACTCGGTTTTAAATTTAGATAATCAACCGTAATATCACCCTGCGCTTGCAGCGGCGCAACAATTGAATTTGCAATTTTAGTGAGTTGACCCGTTTGTGAATAATGAATAACCAGGACTTTGCGCATCCTTTACCTTTTCTAACTTCCTAAAAGTCCGCTATTATACCTCTATTTCAGCACTCAAACCATTAACGAAGGAGTAGATTATGAAAAAAAGAGTGATACTTACAGCAGTACTGTTATTTCACAGCTGTCTAAGCGCTGCGGGGGCTACTGAAACGCTAAATATATCGTTTGCTAAATTTAAACAGGTTGAAGGCGTTTTACACTTTCAGGTACTTGATTGTGCAAATGCTCAGCTGAAGTGGGAACAATTACCAGTACTGACAGTTAAGCAAGTTGATATAACAGAAAATGTGGTACGTCAGAGTGTGAGCAATCTATCTCAAGGAACTTATTGTGTACGTTTTTTTCAAGACTTAAATGGTAATGGAGCATTAGATTTAGCTGCTAATACAGTACCTAAAGAGCCCGTTGGCTTTTCAAATAACCCTAACTTAATGTTTGGTCAACCAGCGCCAGAAGATAGTGTGTTTGAGTTGGTTGATAGTATGGATATTAAAATAAAAGTGAATAATAAAAAACGCCGTTGATAAGTTTATACCTGATAAATATAACGGCGCTATGAATTTTTATAGTTTTATAAAAACTGTTTTTTAACTTTTGCTAGATCAACATTACCTGACTGGTAATAAGGACCCTTACCGTCTATTTCATCTGGGCAATGTTTACGCACTGCACGAATGGGGCTATTTTCTTCGGCATCTTCAATTAATGTTTTATAACGGCCGTTTTTATCTGTTGCTAGCCCCTTACAAATCCAAGCCAAGGTGTCATATTTATGCTGTTCTTTGGTTTTGTAATTTTGCGCAAAATATTCGGCAAGTGTATCGCCAATTTGCTGAGTTGGGATTCCACTTGATGTTGTTTTTTGCGCAATTAATTTGATTTCAATTAAGTTGCCACTCGCAATATCATATAAGTCTTTATCGTTACCGCTAAGTGCTGGTGCATTAGATGAATTAGTGCCTTTTAGGCTTACTAAATCAATTGCTCCAGGGACGTATTGGGCTTGTTGTGTTGAAGGAAGTTGTTTTAATGATTTTTTAGCATACTTACGAATTTTTTTATGGGCATCACTTTCTACAATTGTTGATAATAACTCGCGATAGCGAGCGCTGCCAGTTTCTCCTAATGCACGACATGCCCAAGCAATCGTGTCTAGCTTATAATCAGGTGCATTTTGGTAATTTTGAACAACATACTCAGCAACAAGATCTAATACTTCTGAGTTTGATGTGTTATTTGCCACAATAGATTGAGCCGCTTTTTTTATTTCACTGATGTTGCCCGATGCAAGTCGGTCGTAATCACGTTGTTCAGGTGTAGTAAGTGCAAATGCAGAACTTGAAAGAGCCATTAGGCTGATGCCTAGAATTAATGGTTTGAGTGAGTACATAATCATTCCTTGTATAATTTTAAAAGTAGCGAATATTTTTAATTAAAACATTTTGTTATCAAATATTTCACTAATCATAGTACCGTGCCGGTTAGACAACAAGCACAAATTGTTTAACTTTGTTCATAAGAAAAGCTAAATGCGCATATCATGCAAAAGCCCCGCTAAAAACGCACGGTAAGCTTTGCAGTCATAATTAAAGCTTGCTACTCTAGCGCGGTTTTGTTCACTGTTTTGTTGCTTGTATGTCATTTAGTCGGTTGTTTACCTCTTTTAATCTAGGCTCTACTACACTTAAAAACCGTGTGGTGATGGGTTCTATGCATACAAACTTAGAAGAGTTACCCCAAGGTTTTGAGCGTTTAGCCGCATTTTATGGCGAGCGCGCAAAAGGTCAAGTGGGGTTGATTATTACCGGCGGAATATCGCCAAACGCAGAAGGTATTTTGGCACCTAACCGAAGTGTTCTTGATTCTCAGCGTGGTGTAGAACAACATAAACTTATTACTGGTGAAGTAAAAAAACACGGCGCTAAAATTTGCATGCAAATATTGCATGCAGGGCGTTATGGTTTTCATCGTGATCAAGTCGCCCCCTCTGCTATACAAGCGCCAATCAGCCCTTATACACCAAAAGAGTTAACCGCAGAGCAAATTGAAAAACAAATTACTGATTTTGTTAAGTGTGCCCGCCTTGCTAAGCAAGCAGGGTACGATGGTGTTGAAATTATGGGGTCAGAAGGTTATTTAATAAACCAGTTTATAGTCAAAGCCACCAATAAACGCGCTGATGAGTGGGGGGGATGCTATGAAAACCGTATCCGTTTTGCAATAGAAATTGTGAAGCAGGTACGTCTGGCTCTTGGCGTTGATTTTATTTTAATATTTAGATTATCGTTACTCGATTTAGTCGCTGATGGCAGTACCTTTGATGAAGTACTTCAATTGGCACATGGCCTTGAAAAAGCGGGCGTGGATATGCTTAATTCAGGTATTGGCTGGCATGAGTCGCGTATTCCTACAATTGCTACCAGTGTGCCAAGAGCCTTGTTTTCATCATTAAGTCAACGCTTAAAAGCGGCAGTTTCGGTGCCTGTTATAACGAGTAATCGCATAAATACACCTGAGGTTGCTGAGCAGCTATTAAAAGATGAGCATGCTGACTTTATTTCTATGGCTCGGCCATTTTTAGCTGATAGTCAATTTGCTGCTAAAGCACTATCAAATAGCAGCGAGCAAATAAATACGTGTATCGCTTGTAACCAAGCCTGCTTAGACAATATTTTTGTAAATCTACCGGCCTCGTGTATCGTTAATCCGCGGGCTTGCAATGAAACATTAATGCCAAGGCTTAGCGCAAACAGTGTAAAAAACATCGCGATAGTTGGCGGTGGCGCAGCAGGTATGGCATGTGCAATTTATGCCGCTGAGCGAGGCCACTTAGTTACTTTGTTTGAAAAGAGTGGTCAATTAGGCGGGCAGTTGTTGTTAGCTGCAAATGTACCGGGTAAGGAAGAGTTTAAAGAAACACTGCGTTATTTTAATAGCCGGTTGGTAAGTCTTGATGTATGTATAAAGCTGCAAACAAATACAAATATAGCTGCGTTAACTCAATTTGATCACTGCATTATTGCCACAGGCGTGAAAGGCATAACCCCTGATATAAATGGTGTTGAACGGACGAATGTAGTTGGTTATCAACAAGTATTAAATGGTGACGTATCAATTGATGGTACAGTTGCCATAATTGGCGCTGGTGGTATTGGTTTTGATGTTGCAACATTTATAACGAATGACAAAGCACAACAAAATCAGCAACAAAAAAGAAACAGTGTGAATGATACTTTTACAGACCAGTGGGGAATCGACTTAAGCGCGTCAGTCCCTGGTGGGGTGAAAGCTAAAGCTGTGAAAGCTGTTACAAACGAAGTCTATTTGTTACAACGCAAGCTGCGTAAACACGGCGCTGATTTGGGTAAAACTACAGGTTGGATACACCGCGAACATTTAAAACATCAAGCGGTGAAAATGTTGTCTGCTGTCAACTATCAAAAAATAGACGAGCAAGGTTTACATATAAAGGTGCGAGATAGACCTAAGCTGCTAGATGTAAATCATATTGTTATTTGTAGTGGCCAACAGTCAGTAATGCCAGATTATCATCAGCAAATTACTGAATTATCAATACCTGTGAGTTATATTGGTGGCGCGTTGAATGCAGAAAAGCTAAATTTACAGCGTGCTATAGGTGAGGCATTTACCCTTGCTCAGAACTTATAGGCTAACGATGACTATAACAAGGAAGATATCAATGAGGCAGGCAGTATTATGGCGACAGTAGCTTCAGTTATGCTGGCACTTGAGCAAGTCTGTTTTGGCTATAAAAATAGCCAAAACTTGAATATAGATACAGTGTCGCTAACTTTGAAAAAAGGCAGCTGTACAGCTATTTTAGGGCCTAATGGTGCAGGTAAATCAACACTTATTTCTTTAATGACAGGTTTACTTGAGCCACAAGCAGGGCGCCTAGCCTACCCTTCTTACCCATTACTTACGACAAAACAAGCTATCGCACAAAAAGTGGCGTTAGTGCCGCAAGACTTCGCTTTTTATAATGAACTGAGTGTTTACGATAATTTAGCTTTTTTTGTGTCAATTAGTGAAAAAAATCGCCGATTGCATAGCCAGTATATTGATTCTGCAATAAGTTCATGCAGCCTTGAAACGGTAGCGAATAAAAGGGCTGGAACGTTATCGGGTGGCTTTAAACGTCGTTTAAATATTGCAATAGCGCTGAGTAAACAGCCTGACATTATCTTTTTAGATGAACCTACGGTTGGCATTGATCCCCTTTCAAGGGATGCTATTATCGCCTTATTACTTGAGCTTAAATGCCAAGGTAAAACCTTAGTGTATACCTCTCACTTATTACACGAAGTTGGGCAGTTATGTGACGATGTATTATTTTTACGTAATGGTAAAGTCGTTGCCAATGAACAAATTAAAAAAACGTCCTTATCGCTAAGTTTCATCACGTTTAATAAGTTATCAGCAAATCAAACGGCACTTTTTGGTGAGCAACTTGATAGCTTGTCAATTAACGCCTTGGCACAGAATCAGTATCAAATAACTGTCAGTGATAGCATGCAACTGAGCGTTCTGTTTTCAGCACTTAGTCAACTAAGCCATGAAATTAAAGAACTTAGGTTTTCAGACAGCCATATTGAGCAACTTTATCGCTCGTTGTTTCTGGAGCTGGAATGTTAATTCACACCCTTAAAAAAGAAGCACGTTTAATTGCCAATGACCTGCATAGCTTAGCTGTACTGTTATTGATGCCAGTAGTATTTATGGTGATCATGACGATGGCAAGTAGCCAATCACAGCAAACTATCCAGGAAAATTTACAGCTTACAATTAAAGGGATGAATCATAGTGAGCACAGCCAAGTTATTGCTAAATTACTGCAGGCTCAAGGCTTTAGTATAAGCAACCAAACGCACCTTGATGAGCCAACCAGCAGCTTAACGATCACCCCACATTTTGATCAGCAAGTTTTAATGCGACAAGGCACTAGTCAGTTACAGCTTATTATTAATGATGAACTTGCCCCGCAAACACGACTACTGATGCGTGAAAAAATAAAAGCTAGTTTGGCGCAACTAAAGTTGTATTTATACATGCTAGATACCGGAGATTTAGATGCCGATTTAGTACTGGATGAACAAATAAAATTAGTTACTGCGGCATCCGATGTTGATTATTTACTTGCCAAAGCACCTGAAAAAGCATTACACAATCCTGCGCTTAATAGTGTGCCTGCATGGTGGGTATTTGGTATTTACTTTATTGTATTACCTATTTCACTTACTTTCATTAATGAGCGCAATAATGGCACGTTAGTACGGCTTAAAACATACCCTATTAGTATGGCGCGTTACTTTTATAATAAAGCCTGCGCTTACGTGTTAGTTAGTTTACTACAAACAGGTTTGCTAGCATTGATTGGCTGTATAGTTATACCTTATTGTTTAGACTTACCTTTATTGCCACTACATAGTTTGCCTTATAGCCTATTTACTTTTATTACAGTGAGTTTTGCTGCCATTGCATTTGCATTATTATTGGCAAGTTTAGTGTCAAGCTACGAGCAAGCAATTGTTGTGGGTGGAGGAGTAAATATTATTTTAGCTGCGTTGAGCGGTTTTATGGTGCCTCTTGAAATTATGCCCGCTAACTTGGCTATTCTTGCTGAAGGTTCGCCTATGTATTGGTCTGCACAGTTATTAAGGCAATTGATGAATGAATCTATTGAACACAGCTTTTGGCAACATAGCGCATTACTATGGGGATTTTCATTGTTATGTTTTGCTGCCGCATTATGGACATTTAATAAAAAAATGAGGAATTTGACATGGAGCTAGCCGAAATGAAATTACAATTAAAGCAGCTGATTATCACTGAGTGTGACAAAGAAGATGATTTTGCACCAGAAGACATTATTGACTCAGAGCCATTATTTGGTAGTAAATCAAGAATCAATTTAGACTCACTGGATGCATTACAATTGTCATTAGTTTTAAAAGAGCATTTTGGCATTAAGGTCGAAGGCTCTAAAGAAACGCGTAAACACTTACAATCAATTGATACAATTGTTGATTTTATCGTTAATGAGCGAGCTAAGTAATGACGTTACGGGATGTATATTTAAATGCCAGTGAAGTCATGTGCGCACCTTTAGCCATCAGCAAAAACAACCATGTGATGACTGCTGAGGGCGATTCTGTAACGTTTAAATCATTCCAAGACGATATTGACAGTAGTAACTTTTCTGGCATTTTAGATTATTTTGATGCTTTATTACTGCCGCTTTTTAATAAACTGCAATTAACTGAGGCAGAACGTGCACAAACAAATCTTTTTCTCGGATCTACATCATTAGATATTAGTGCTGTTGATGTCGGTGAAGAGAATGAGTTATGGCTCTCAACTACAGACAAAATTAGTGAAGCTTTGGTTGAGCGTTATGGTTTGAATGAGCTGGAATTTACTTTTAGCACCGCTTGTACTGCCAGTGCTAATGCATGTTTATATGCCACACGTTTAATAGCCCAAAACAAAATAAACAACGCGTTGGTGATTGGCTGTGAATTTTATAACCCTCTGACTGTTGAGGGGTTTAAATCGCTCGACTTAATTAGCCAAAAAGGACTTACAGCATTTGCTAAACAGCGTTCTGGCTTGGTGCTTGGCGAAGGGCTTGCAGCATTATACTTATCAGCTTCAGCACAAACGCAATGCCAATTAAAAATACTCGGCGGGGCATCCGCATGTGATACATATAGCTTAACAATGACACAAGAAGATGGCAGTCATATTGCAAAAGTGATTACGGATGCATTATTACAAACAAAGATCACAGTCGAGCAGATAGACTTAATTAAGGTTCACGGCACAGCGACACTTGGTAATGATGATGCAGAGTGTAATGCATTACGAACTTTATTTTCTGAAAAAAAACCACCCATTATTGCTTTCAAACCATTTACCGGGCATACGCTTGGTGCATGTGGTGCAATTGAAATTGCATTGTTTGCTCAGTGCTTAGAACAAAAAAATTATGTATTGCCTGAGTACACTAAAAATAGTGATGAGTTAATGTGGCCGTTTTATCAAAAAAGTGATTTCACAGACGTTGATACACTTTTGTTCAATTACTTTGGGTTTGGCGGTAACAATGCTGCGTTAGTGTTGCAGCGTTATAAGGGGTTATAAATGAAAGAGCTTGCAAGTAGTTTAGTAAGTATTGATAAGTCCCAAGATATAAAAAGCCTTAGGCTCCTTATAAAACAAGAAACGGCTTTACCCGTTCGTAGAATGGATACCTTTACATTAATTGCTTTATTGGCCGTGTATAGAGCGAAGGGAAATTTAACATTAAGTAAGTCTTGCGGTTTATATAGCTGCGCTGATTATTTTTCAAGTGAGCTTATGCAGTCAATGCTAATTGATGTAAAAAATAAAAACGCTATTAAGCCACTTAGTTTTGTAGCAAGTGTTGGCAATGCTGCTAATTACTATCTTGCAAGTGCTTATTCAATTACGGGTCCAAATGTATTTTTAGGTAGTAGTAAAGACGCAATGACGAAAAACCAGTTCTTAGCACAAACTGATATGGACGCAGAAATCGTCGATCAAGCAATCATGTTGGAGTGGCAAGAAGATGCAAAAAAGCGTCAATGTAAGGTTAAAATAATAGCAAGTGATGGTTTTTTCAGCGAACGTGGGGGCAAGTGAGGGTTTTTCTTGAATCAACACAAGCTCAACTGTAGAATTTAGTTTCTTTTTGTCATCACCTTTGTAATAAGGATTATTACGTTGAAATTTGTCATAAAACAATGCATCGCTTGGGGCGACGAAAAGTCAAGTCCTGAAGATTGGCAAGCATTTTCAAAAACGGGTGATTTAGAACCTAAAACGTTAACACTTCCTGAATTAAAGCAAGTTCCTGCGATGCAGCGTAGGCGCTTAAGTCCTTTTGCAAAATTAACATTACACTGCGCGTTAGGGGCTAGTGAACCTTTTCAAGGCAATATTCCGAGTGTATTTTCCTCCCGCCATGGCGATTTACATAAAACCAGTAAACTTATTGCTGATGTAGCCAGTGAAGACGCATTATCTCCTACACACTTTGGTTTGTCAGTTCATAATGCAGTGGGTGGGTTATTTAGTATTTATACCGGAAATAAAGCGCCCTTATCGGCTGTTTCTGCAGGTGAAGATAGCTTTTTTATGGGGCTAATTGATGCAGTATCTAAACTGTATTCTTATGGCTATCAACGAATTCTTTATGTATATAGCGACCAAGCCGTTCCTGAGCAATATCAAAAATATGTACAGCAAACTGCTGATAACGTGGCCGTTGGGTTATTGATAGAAGCAAGTAACGCTGAAGAAAGTAACTATAGTGTAGATTTTAAAAGCCACACACAACAAAAAGAGTCTGAAAATTCTCGACTACAGGCGTTGGATTTTCTAGCTTTTTACTTTTCCAATCATGAACAATTAAATACCGCTTCTAAGCGATATCAATGGCAGCTTACACGCACATGAAATCGCAGTTCATAAAAGTATATCGGGTTATTGCTACGGGAAGTGCTTTTGCATTATTTAGTGGCGGCGGTTTAGTGCTATCTATCTTGGTTTTTTCAATACAACGTTTACTTTATCGCGATATTAATCAACGAAACCAAGCTGCTCGCACGGCTGTACATTATTCATTTAAATTTTTTGTTGGCTATATGCGTTTGGTTGGAATATTACGCTTGGATATAGATAAGCTTGATACCATTAAACGTGCTAAAGGGCAGCTAATTATTGCCAATCACCCGTCATTAATTGATGTTGTGGTACTTATATCGATAGTGCGCAATGCAGATTGTGTGGTGAAAGCTGATTTGTGGAAAAACCCGTTTTTAAAAGGGGTTGTGAAAGCCACGGGTTATATTAATAATGACGCCGATCCTGATTACTTTTTAGGTCAGTGTCGACAAAGTTTTGCACGTGGGAGTAACTTAATTGTTTTTCCTGAAGGCACAAGAACGAAACCCGCAACAGCATTAAAGTTTAAACGTGGCGCTGCAAATATCGCACTTCGGACAGAGGTTGATATGTTGCCGGTATTAATTGATGTAAACCCCGTCACTTTAACCAAAGGACAAAAGTGGTATCAGGTGACTGACAGACGCTTTACCTTTAAAATGCGGGTTTTGCCTGTTTACTTGATCGAGCCTTACTTACAAGGTGAACAAATTACTAATACAGTTAGGCAACTTACGCGGGACTTACAAGCTTATTTTAACGAGGAAAAATTGAAATATGAGTGATCTAAGCACAGAAGTAAAACAACTAATTATTGAAACATTAGATTTAGAAGATATTGAGCCTAGCGATATAAACGATGACGAGGCGCTGTTTGTTGATGGCTTAGGGCTTGACTCAATTGATGCGCTAGAGCTGGGTGTTGCTATCAAAAAAGCGTATGACGTAAAAATTGATGGAGATACCGATGACAGTAAAAAGCACTTTTATTCGGTCAAAACCTTGTGTGACTTTATAGCCTCAACACGGGCATAATTTTTTGCAGTAACAGCTGCATTGTTTGGAAGCAACTATGAGTAATGAAAACATGAATAACGGTGATAAAATTTTTGCAATGTTAAGCGAAATTCTGCAAGAATATTTTGAAATAGATGCCGCCGATATTACCCGAACAGCAAGTTTATATGAAGACTTAGACTTAGACAGCATTGATGCAGTAGATCTAGTGGTTAAGTTACGTGAACAAACGGGTAAAAAAATCGAACCAAACGACTTTAAACAAGTTAGAACAGTTCAAGATGTAATTGATGCCGTTGAAAAGTTAATGACAGCTGACGGTTAATGAATAAAGCGTTGCTTGCAGGATTACTTTTAGCATATCCATTTGCAGTGTACTTTGGTTTGCAATTCAGTGATCCCGCACTTGTAGGTGGTGTATTTGCGCTTGTTATCGTTGTGCGATACTGGTTAGTTAAAGATAATAAAGCGGCCATACCCCATGTTAAAATAGTGACAGCGTGTGGTTTTAGCTTATTACTTTTTGCAACATTTGCAAACTCTGCATTAGCATTAAAGTTTTATCCAGTGGTTATCAATAGCTGCTTTTTAGTGGTGTTTTTATATTCACTTTATCGTCCTCCTAGTGTCGTAGAGATCATTGCGAGTCGGTTTGAGAACCTTGATGAAAATGGTAAACGTTATACTCGAACAGTGACAAAAGTTTGGTGTGGTTTTTTTGTACTAAATGGTTTGATCGCAACGGCAACGGTATTTCACCCAAACCCAACAGTATGGTTAACTTATAATGGCCTAGTATCATATTTACTGATGGGGTTATTAATGGCTGTAGAACTAATAATCAGAAAATGGCAAAAGGCAAAAAATAAACCCCATGAAATGGCCGATAAATAATACTTTTTTTTACTGCGAAAATCATGACTATGTTTTATGGCAACAGCAAGTTGTTGCTCATGCACGTGTTTTTGAGGCTCATAACGAAAAAACATGGTTACTATTTGATGTTGATACTTACCAATTTAGCGTATTGTTTTTTGCGTTATTAGTTGCTAAAAAATCAATAGTGCTACCACAAAATGGTCAACCAGAGCAGTTAGCGCAGTGTCTCGAATATGCCGATGCATTTACCGGAGACGCGAAACTGATGCAGGCACAGGTGACGTACACTCCATCATTAAAGGAAGTGACCGACACTGAGCTAGATATTGATGAAAAAACAGCGATACGGTTTTTTACCTCAGGCTCTTCGGGCAGCCCAAAAGCAATAGATAAGACATTTGAGCAACTACTGTTAGAAATTATCGCTCTTGAAGCGCAATTTAGTGAACAAGTAAGTGACTCTGTCTTTGTTGCTACCGTTTCCCATCAACATATCTATGGTATTTTATATACGGTGCTTTGGCCTTTATATGCAGGCCATGATGTATGTTTAAAGAGCTTTGATTACCCAGAAAATTTACTCCATTTTGTGCAGAACAATAGCAGTAAAAAGAATAATGAAAAATATACTTTGATTAGCAGCCCTGCGTACTATCACCGTTTAGTACAAGATAATGTGTTAGTTGAAGTTAAAGATAAATTGCATGCTTTTTTTTCATCAGGCGGGCCATTGCAGAGCTTTGCAGCTGAATTGTTAACAGCGCAGTTTGGAGATGCACCTATTGAGGTGTTAGGTAGTACAGAAACTGGCGGTATCGCATGGCGAAAGCAAAATAATAGTTCAGTATGGCAGGTGTTTTCTACAATTAAATTAAAGCTTGATGAGTTACAACGACTGATAATCTCATCGCCTTATGTGGCTAATGGTGATTGGTATCAAACTGATGATCGTGCCGAGTTAATAGGTGTTGGGGAGTTTAATTTATTAGGCCGTGCTGATCGCATTGTCAAAATTGAAGAAAAACGCTGTTCATTGGATGAAATTACGCAGCGTATAAATCAGCATGCTTGGGTTGCTGATTGCTATGTACTTTTACTTAATAATATTAATAAGCGCGCAGAAACAGCCGCTGTGTTAGTTCTTAGTGAAGCGGGCAGGAAATCACTAACTAGGCTTGGAAAATTTAAGTTTTCACAAGCATTAAAAGGCCATCTAAAGACATTTTTTGAACCCTTAGTGATACCCAGAAAGTATCGTTATTTAGACCAGTTACCTTACAACACACAAGGTAAACTTAATAAAGCGCAATTGGAGGCGATGTTTGACTGATTTTGTATATAAGCCGGCTTGTGATGTAGTTGAACAAAGTCCTGAGCATGTGGTATTAAATTTAACGATCCCTGAAAATTTATATTATTTTCAAGGCCACTTCCCACAAGCTGCAATTTTACCTGGAGTTGTGCAACTTGATTGGGTGATGTTTTACCTAAATGAATATTTACATGTCGACTGTAAAAAAGTGGTCTCAGTTGATGCGTTAAAATTTCAAATTATTGTGCGGCCTAATTACGAAATTCAATTACAACTCAAAAAAGTTAAAACGAATAAATATAGCTTTAGCTATAGCTCCTCACATGGTCAGCATGCATCAGGTAAAGTGGTTTTCGAAGATGAATAAGAGCCAGTATTGATGACTGATATATATGGGTTTGTGATCCCCAATTATAATCACCATTTAGTGATCCATGACACCATTGCAGCACTGGTTGATTTTAACTTGCCAATAATTTTAGTCGACGATGGTAGTAATCAACAAACCCAAGATGTGCTTGCACAAATCGATAGTGAATTTAAACAAGTTACGTTGGTACGCCGTACTGAAAATGGCGGTAAAGGTGCTGCAGTTCAAACAGGTCTGAGTTATGCCCACCAAGCTGGTTGGACGCATGCTATTCAAGTGGATGCTGATGGCCAACATGACTTGAACGATGTTGAGCAGTTAATAACTTGTTCTAAACAAGCACCTAAAGCACTTGTTAGCGGCCAGCCTATCTACGATGAGACTATTTCAAAAGGGCGCTATTACGGACGGTTTATTACTCATTTTTGGGTTTATATTGAAACATTATCATTACAGCTAAAAGATACCATGTGTGGCTTTAGGGTTTATCCGTTAGCAGCCTACGCAAAACTGATGAAAACGAATACGCTCGGTAAAAAAATGGATTTTGATATTGAGGTTATGGTGAAAATATTTTGGCAAGGTACGCCGGTTGAGTTCATTAAAACCAAAGTTCATTACCCTGAAAATGGCGTGTCACACTTTAATGTTTGGGATGATAATGTGTTAATTTCCAAAATGCATACACGTTTAGTATTTGGTATGTTATGTCGTTTACCGCGCCTACTTTTTAATAAATTCAAATAGGACTATTACGTGTCACAAAAAAACGCTTCTGGGGAAAACAATACAGATAAAAGCGCTGCAGATAACCCTTTTCATTGGTCACAGTTAAAAGAACGTGGCTCAATATTTGGTATTGAAATACTGGTCTTTATTTATAAAGTATTTGGTAAGTGGTTGTTTAAAATAGTACTAACGCCCGTTTTGTTTTATTTTTATGTTTCAGGGCGATTATCACGCCAAGCTATTTGGCACTACTTGGATAATCTCAATACAAGTATGGGTGAAAGTAAACGCACCGGGTGGGCTAAGTTTAAACAAGGATTTAAACTGTATTTCTCATTTGGTATGGCTATTTTAGATAAGTTTGATGCATGGCTTGGCAAAGTAAATATTAAAGATATTGAAATAGCTACACCTGAAGGTTACCAAGAGTTAGCACAAGCTAAAGGCGCTATTATTTTTAGTGCCCATTTAGGAAATATGGAGGTTTGTCGCGCTATTTTTAGTATGGGCGATAATAAGCGACCATTAAATGTAATTACTTATAATGAACATACTCCATCATTTAATAATTTTTTAAAAAAAGTAAATCAAGAGGCTGTGGTAAATTTCATTCATATTAATAACTTTGGCCCGGATGATACGATTAAGTTAAAACAGAAAATTGATGATGGTGAAACCGTTGTTATATTTGCAGATAGGACCTCCGTTAATAACCCTAATAGTGTACACCAAGTCCCATTTTTAGGTGAAGATGCAGCGTTTGGTAAAGGGCCTTTTGCACTTGCAACGATAATGGAATGTCCGGTATTTTTAATGTTTTGTCTTAATGAGCAGGGACGTTATAAAACCTACATCGAAAAGTTTGCAGATCCTATCAAAGTTAGTCGCAAAGAACGCAAAGCGCACTTTCAAGCTATGGCAACGAGGTTTGCACAGCGGCTAGAGTTTTATTGTAAGAAAGCACCGTATCAATGGTACAATTTTTTTAATTTTTGGCAAAAAGCCACCGACAAAGATTCTAAGCCTAGCTAAATATCTGGAGAAGCAGTAAATGGACAATAATAATTTAAATCATCTATTATTTGGCGCAGGCCGTATAACAATTGAAGATATAATCAGTGTTGTAAAAGAAAACCGCTCGGTCGCTTTATCTGGCGATGACCATTTTGCTGAAAAAATTGATTCAGCGGTGGCATTTTTAGATAAGTTATTAGCAGATGAAGGCCATATTTATGGTGTAACTACTGGTTATGGCGACTCGTGCACTGTAGAAATTCCGCTTGCGCTTGTTAATGAGTTGCCAATGCATTTAACTCGTTTTCATGGTTGTGGTTTGGGCGACTTTTTCACGCCTGAACAGGGTAAGCTTATTTTAGCTAGCCGCTTAGCCTCGCTGTCTCAAGGCTATTCTGGTGTTAGCTGGGATCTCCTTAAACTACTTGTCGAAATGATTAACCGCGATATTGTTCCTGTGATACCACAAGAAGGTTCGGTTGGTGCAAGTGGCGATTTAACACCGCTTTCGTATGTTGCGGGTAGTTTAATTGGTGAACGCGATACCTATTATAAAGATAAAATCGTTAACTCATTAGCTGCGTTTAAAGCCGAAGGGTTAGAGCCAATTACGTTGCGCCCAAAAGAGGGCCTTGCCATTATGAATGGTACCGCGGTTATGACTGCACTTGCATGCCAAGCTTATGATCGTAGCGAGTATGCGAGTCGTTTAATGACCCGTATTACTGCCCTTGCGAGTATTGCTCTTAAAGGAAACAGTAATCACTTTGATGACATTTTATTCAGTGTTAAGCCGCATCAGGGCCAGCAAAATGTGGCTAAGCGTATTCAAACAGATTTAAATCACGTTGAACATCCTCGTAACTCACACCGTTTACAAGATCGTTATTCAATTCGCTGTGCGCCGCACGTTATTGGGGTATTAGAAGATAGTCTACCGTGGCTTCGTAGTATGATTGAAAATGAACTTAATAGCGCGAACGATAATCCTATTATCGATGGCGTTGGCGAACATGTACTACATGGTGGCCATTTTTACGGTGGCCATATTGCTATGGCGATGGATTCGATGAAAAACTGTGTTGCTAATTTAGCTGATCTTGCTGATCGTCAAATTGCGACCATGGTTGATGTTAAAATGAACCATGGATTACCTTCGAATCTAAGTGCAGCATCAAGGGAACGTAGCTTTATTAATCATGGCTTTAAAGCGATTCAAATAGGCTGTTCTGCATGGACCGCGGAGGCATTGAAATTAACAATGCCTGCAAGCGTATTTTCGCGTTCAACCGAGTGTCATAACCAAGATAAAGTGAGTATGGGCACTATTGCAGCGCGTGATTGTTTACGTATTTTGCAGTTAACTGAGCAAGTGTTAGCGGCAACGCTATTAGCAGCAGTACAAGGTGTTCGTATTCGCATACTTAACAATGAAATTGATGAATCGGCTCTGAACCCTGAAATCAAGGCGATGATTGATGATGTAGCAAGCTTCTTTGATTTATTAGAAGAAGATCGCCCAACTGATAAGCTATTACGTCAAACAATTGAGTATATTCAAGCTCAACGTTGGACACTTTATCAATAAGGTAAAAGGTTAATATGAAAAAATCCACCGCGATAGTGAGTGCAGCCGTTGATATGGTCGTGCCATTTTATGATGTCGATCCAATGCGTATTGTCTGGCATGGTAACTATGTAAAATACATAGAAGACGCCCGCTGTGCGCTGTTTGATAAGATTGGCTATAACTATAATGCGATGGAAAAATCTGGTTATATGTGGCCGATTGTCGATATGCGCTTAAAGTATGTAGCATCGGCTGTGTTTGGCTCATGTATTCGTATTCATGCAGATTTAGTTGAATATGAAACCCGTATAAAAATTGATTATCGTATAGAGTGTCTTGATACTCATAAAGTGTTAACCAAAGCGTACACAATTCAAGTTGCTTTGAATATTCCAGATCAAGAATTACAGTTTGAGTCACCAGCTATTTTTACTAACAAAGTCCTTACGTATGTTGAATAGACTTGTTGTAATACTATTCGGTGCAAGTACGCTTTTAAGTGCGGGTTTATCTGCGAATGATTTTAGTCAATTTCAGATAAACCAAGGCAAAGGTGAGTTTAGCCAAGCCAAGCATTTTAAATTTTTAAAACGTGAAATTAAATCACAAGGGCATTTTGTGATTTATAAACAGCAGGTTTATTGGCACACCAGATTACCTGTTAGTAGTGAATTATTACTGCTACCCAGCGCGATTTATCGTCGTTCAGATCCCGAAAAAAGCTATCAAGTATTGACTAAAGACAAGCAAATTAATCAATTACTGGCTAAGCTATTGAGTGGTCAAATTGATGAGTCTGACTGGGACGTTACGACGTTAAATGCTCACTGCTATAAGTTGATCCCGTTGTTATCTGACGTCGCGTTACTTTTTGCAAGCGTTGAGTTGTGCGCTGAAGACGAAGTAAGTCGAAGCATTGTGATAACCGATCAGCAAAATAATGAAACACACATTACTATGCAGGTAATTAGCAAGGAGCTAAGTCAAAGTGACATGGATGCCGTTAAGCTCCCGCGCTAAATTATTTTTATGGTGCGCGCAATTACTCGCTTTATTAGCTGGTTTGAGTTATTTGTGGCTTTTTAAGTCATTTTCAATTATTGCCGACATAAATCAAATTTTTAAAGTTGAACAAGATACAGAAACTCGCTTAGTTACGGAGCAAGTTGAGCAAAGACAGTTGCGCCAACATGTGTTATTGGTGGGGCATCAAGATCGCACTACTGCTATTAAATATGCAG
The DNA here is from genome assembly GCF_052376275.1 of Pseudoalteromonas sp. AOP7-A1-14. Classification (NCBI taxonomy): domain Bacteria; kingdom Pseudomonadati; phylum Pseudomonadota; class Gammaproteobacteria; order Alteromonadales; family Pseudoalteromonadaceae; genus Pseudoalteromonas; species Pseudoalteromonas sp. AOP7-A1-14. The sequence continues at coordinate 23,191 of NZ_JBQSVO010000025.1, forward strand.
ATAAAGCGGCGCAAACGCTCGAAAGTATTAATGGTATCAACGTAAAGGTACACTTTGACTCACTCCCAAAGCTTGGGTCAATTGTAGGGGATTATCTTGATTATCAACACGCATTTATCAGCCCACAATATCAGCAGCTATTAAAAACAAAAAATACTGATGAAATTTTTAAATACCAATTTAGCTTACTTAATGAAATTGGCTCACCTTGGGTTTCCGCCACATTGGAGGCGGATAAAAGCTTAGCGCTGGCTGATTATTTTAATCAACAAACGCTACCCACCTCTAATTTAAAAAATCATAATGGTTACCTCGTTGCAGAATACAATAATAAAGCTGGTCAACATATGCAGTATGTGCTGGTTAACTTTATAAGTAATGGCACAGGTCTTGATTTAAATGTAGCCAAAAAAATTGCCGATAAGGTCACTGAACTTAAACATAACTCTTTCCAAGAAGGCGCGGGGATTGATTACTTAGCAACAGGGGCTGCTTTTTTTACTGCAAATGCCAGTGCGAGTGCTGAATCTGAGATGGCATTATTTGGTGGTATTTCAGTGATTGCTACTTTGCTATTGATTCTAATGATTTATCGCAGTGCTTTAAGCGTTATATGTACTTTATTTGTGATTTCAATAAGCATGTTATACGGTTACACCGCGCTGCGACTTTTCTTTACTGAAGTTAATATTTTGACCTTGGTTTTTGCCGTAACATTAATTGGCATTGCCGCAGATTATAGCTTTCATGCCTTAAGTGAACTGCGTTTTAGTCGCGTTGACAAAGTCAACCCTTTGAAAAATATTCGCAGCTCATTACTACTTGGTTTTGTGACTACTACTGCGGGTTACTTTATTTTGGCTCTCACACCACTGGCGCTATTTAAGCAAATAGCCGTGTTCACGATGGCCGGCTTACTGGGTGCATTATTGACCGTATTACTGGTTTATCCTAGTTTAGCGGCTTTAATTATTAAAAAGCCAAGTACGATGCCTTCATTTATTAAAACTCTTAATCAATACCAGCAACTCTTTATGAAAAAAAGGTTGAGTGCAAAGTGGCAAGTTGGTTTTGTGGCGATATTGTTAGCAGGCTTAAGTTTGGTAAACAATGTTGATGATCCACGTCAGTTTTACCAAACGTCAGATGATTTAATTGCACAACAACATCAAATTACCGAAGTACTTAATACTGAGTGGGATAGCCCTTACTTGCTTGTGTCAGGGCAGAGTGAACAACAGGTTCTCGAAAATATGGAACAATTATTACCTAAGCTCGAGCAATTAATAAAAACTAATACCATTGAAGCTTATTCTAGTATCAGCCAATGGTTACCTTCACTTTCAGCTCAAAAGTATTCTCAAAAAATTATAAGCAACGCACAAGACAACGGTTTGTTTGAACAGTTAAATGCAGTACTTGGTGGTGCGCAGTCAAACTCCCATCAAACTGATTATAAGCAAATAAATTTTTCAATGTGGCAAAAAACTAAAGTAGCCCCACTATTTACTAACCAATGGCTGCAGGTTAATAACCGCTTTTATAGTATTATAAAGTTACAAAATATAACAAATACAGCATCTCTTAAAAGTATCTCAAATGACTACAAAGAGGTTGTTTTTGTTGATAAAGTAGCCGAGGTTAGTGAGCAAATAGGGCAGTTTAGACAGCATTTAACGTTTATTTATATTTTAGCATTGGCAGCAGCCATGTTGGTATTTTGGCTACGTTATGGGTTTGTTAGCGCCAGTATAGCGATAAGTAGGCCTATTATCGCTATTGTAGTCGCCCTTGCTTTGAGTGCTGGATTTTTTGGCAGCTTAACCGTTTTTAACTATGTTGCGGGAATCCTTATTCTTGCTCTTGGTTTAGATTACTGTGTATTTTATGCAGAGCATGGTAATTGCAAAAAAATAACACTCACTACACTCGTTTCAGCACTTAGCTCGTTGTTTGTGTTTGCTATTTTAATTGCTAGTTCAACGCCAGCGGTGCGTCAATTTGGTTTTACCGTGTTTATCGGTGTGGTGGTGGTGTTTATTGTTGCGCCACGTCTTACTTTGGTATCTAAAAGGAACATTTCATGACATCAACTGATTTTGATGTAACTATCATTGGTGCAGGGCCTTCAGGCTCAGTAGCCGCTTGTTTATTAATGCAGCAAGGGTTAAGCGTTTGTCTCGTTGAGCAAGCTGAGTTTCCTCGCTTTTCAATTGGTGAAAGTTTATTACCTCAGTCAATGGATTACTTACGCCAAGCTAATATGCTTGATGTTTTACTAGAAAACGCACAGCAACTTGGTTTTCAATTTAAAGATGGTGCTGCTTTTTATCGTAGCGGCCACCATACTAACTTTAACTTTGAAGAAAAGTTCAGTGAAGGCCCAGGAACTACTTATCAGGTAAAACGTGCTGGCTTTGATAATTTATTGGCACAGGAAGCAATTAAGCAAGGAGCGGTGATCCGATTTGCTCATCAAGTAACAAACTTCAAAGTAATTGAAGATGTCACCCATCTTGATGTTACCGACATAAAAACTCAGCAAAAAAGTACTATAACAGCAAAATTTACCTTAGATGGAAGTGGATTTGGCCGTGTACTGCCACGTTTACTTGACCTCGAAGAGCCCAGTGAGTTAACCCCACGTAAAGCCTTATTTACTCATTTTAAAGACAATATTGATAGCAGTAAGTTTGATCGTAATAAGATATTGATCACCGTTCATCCACAGATCCCCGATGTATGGTATTGGGCTATTCCATTTAGCGATAGTACAATCAGTGTGGGTGTTATTGGGGAAATCGCGCAAATTGAAAGACCAGATCAAAGTCTTGAGCAAACACTTGTTAACTTTATCAACGAAGATGATAATTTATCTGCGCTACTAGCGGACGCTGAAATTATTGCGCCGGTGCGAACCATTGGTGGTTATTCTGCAAACGTAAAAACTCTTCATGGTGATAGGTTTGCTCTATTGGGTAATGCTGGTGAGTTTCTTGACCCAGTATTTTCATCAGGCGTTACAATAGCACTAAAGTCAGCGGTAGAAGCTTCTGAACTAGTCGTAAAAGAGCTTAATGGCCAACAAGTTGATTGGCAAAATGAGTACGAAATACCACTACGTGAAGGAATAAACGTATTTAAGTACTTTGTAAACTCTTGGTATGACACAAGCTTACAGTCAGTTATTTTCTTTTCTGATGGTCAACCAGATGTAAAAGCAATGGTTTGTTCAATACTTGCAGGTTATGCGTGGGATAAAACGAATCCGTTTGTTAAAAATACAAAGCGGGGGTTGCGTATTCTGGAACAAATTTGTGAACCAGAAAACACTCGTAGCGTTAGTTAATAATGTTATTTGCTAATTCCAAAAAAATTACTTTTTTACTTTTTGCGGCTCTAGTATTAAGTGCGTGCCAATCAGTAACGAAGGAGCCAAAAACAGCTGCGCTCTTTAATTTAATGCCAGTGCCTGAACGATTCGATGAAGGTGGCTGGCTCGAAAAGTTTCAGTTTTCAGGCGTAGTAGATCAATCAATGTTGGTGTCGACAGAGTTTTCAGCACCGATGATTAAAGTTGCCGCATTAACGTTTGAAGGTGTTCCCTTGACGCAGTTGCAGTTTGATACGCAAACCCAGCAATTAACGACGACAAATACGTTAGGAATAGATTTTGATGGCAAAAAAATTATTTATGATATGCAAAGTGCATTTTGGCCATTAGCACAACTTGAAGCGAATATGTTTGTAAATACTCACGTTACAGAGCAGGTAAATGGACAGCACCGAACTCGGCAGTTTTTCCGTAATGAGACATTAGTACGGGAAATAACGTATAATGGTGCATTAACTCAAGTAACAGAGTTTGAACAAAATTACCGTTTAAAAATAGAACGATTAGAAGAATATTAATATGCAACAACCGCTATTTATTAGCCATTACGCCATGGTCAACCCTTTAGGGGGCGACAATAAAACAATAAAACGTAACCTGTTAGCAGGTAACCAAGATGGCATTGTTATAAATCATAGTTTGCTAAATGAAGGGCCTATATACGTTGGTGCTGTGCAATCGCCGCTGCCTTTGCTGGATGAGTATGCGCTTGAGTTCCAAACACGTAATAATCAACTGGCAGCATGTGCTCTTGAGCAGTTAAAAGTTCCCGTCGCTGAGTTAAAGCAGCAATATGGTGCAAGTCGTATCGCTGTGATTGTTGGTACCAGTACCTCTGGAATCGCTCAGGGTGAGCAGGCCATGGCTGTACAGCAACAGCAGGGAGACTTTCCAAGCGAGTACCATTACCAACAACAAGAGATGGATAATTTATCACAGTTTATTCGTACTGCACTTGATTTAGAAGGACCTGCCTTAACGTTATCAACGGCATGCTCATCTAGCGCCAAAGCCTTCGCTACGGCACAAGAAATGATTGCAGCTGGGCTTGCTGATGCAGCGATTGTCGGTGGTGTAGATAGTTTGTGTGGCATGACGGTTAATGGTTTTTCGGCGTTAGCGTCAACATCATCAGCAATAAGTAATCCATCCAGTCGTAATCGAGATGGCATCAATTTGGGTGAAGCAGCCGCTTTGTGTATAGTGCAAAAACACGGAGCTGTGAAGCTTTTAGGTGTAGGTGAATCAAGCGATGCTCACCATATGTCGGCGCCGCACCCTCAAGGTGAAGGTGCTGTTGTTGCAATGCGTCAAGCATTAGCGCGAGCAGGGTATCAAGCAAGTGATGTTGATTATGTAAATTTACACGGTACAGCCACACCCAAAAATGATGAAATGGAAGCTATTGCTCTGGCGGAAGTATTTGGTACCGATACACCTTGTAGCTCATCAAAAGGTATGATTGGCCATACACTAGGCGCTGCTGGTGCGACTGAAATTGGTTTATGCTGGTTGTTACTTGGTGGACATGATTACGCCCCACATGTTTGGGATGGTGAAGCTGATGCTGCATTACCCACAATTAACTTAGTTCCGATAGGTACTAAGAAAAACACAAAAATTAACACGTGTTTGTCAAACTCATTTGCTTTTGGCGGCAACAACGTTAGTGTATTAATCGGATTATAAGATATGTCTGTGTACCCAATTGAAACTATTCTACCTCATACTGCACCCATGATTTTAATCGATAGCTTAGATAGTTACGATGAAAATAATGGTTGTTGCTCAGTAACTATTTCACCACAGAGCAACTTTTATGACGCTGATACTAAAAGCGTGCCAAGCTATGTTGGTATTGAATATATGGCACAAACCATTGCCGCGTACGCCAATGCAAATCACATTGATAGCGGTGCCAAAGTAGAAATTGGTTTTTTAGTTAGTAGTCGTAAATATAAAATGTACAACAACGAATTTTTATTGAACAGTAAACTAACCATAAAAGTAGAAAAGCTTTATAGCGAAGCAAATGGCTTAAGTGCATTCGGTTGCGTAATTCAACAAGCCGATAAAATTTTAGTTGAAGCTAAAATAAATGTATTTCAACCTGAAAACCCAGAACAATTTTTAGCGGAGCAAATGTAATGTCAAAACGTGTATTAGTAACCGGTTCAAGTAAAGGGCTCGGAAAAGCAGTTGCTTTGCAGTTAGCAAAAGATGGTTTTGATATCAGTTTACATTGTCGCTCAGGTTTAGAAGCTGCTCAGCAAGTACAACAAGAAATAGCGGCTCTAGGTGTTAATGTTGATATTTTACAATTTGATGTTGCTGATAGAGCCAGCGCTAAAGCTATTTTAGATGAATACGTTGAGAATAACGGTGCTTTTTATGGGGTTGTTTGTAATGCTGGCATTACAGCAGACACAGCCTTTCCTGCGATGACTGATGATGAGTGGGACAGTGTCATTCATACCAATTTAGATGGTTTTTATAATGTACTCCACCCACTTGTTATGCCTATGGTACGTACTCGTAAAGGTGGTCGAATAGTTGCCATGTCGTCTGTTTCTGGCGTGGCGGGCAATCGCGGACAAGTCAATTATAGCGCATCTAAAGCTGGCGTAATTGGCGCATCAAAAGCACTTGCTGTTGAGCTTGCTAAACGAAAAATCACGGTAAATTGTGTTGCGCCAGGTTTAATAGATACCGGTATGACTGATGATCTACCTATTGCAGAAATGACTAAAATGATCCCTGCTAACCGAATGGGTAACGCAGAAGAGGTTGCTGCTGCAGTGGCTTTTTTAATGTCTGATGGTGCCAGTTATATCACGCGACAGGTCCTACAAGTTAATGGTGGGATGGCTTAATGAAACGTGTAGTTGTAACGGGTATGGCGTCAATCACTGCATTAGGCGACAATTGGGCCGATTTTAAATCGGCATTAATAAAAGGTGAAAACGCCGTCAAACGCATGCAAAACTGGGAATACATTGATAACTTAAATACTAATCTTGGAGCCCCAGTTGATAACTTTAGCCGTCCTGCACATTACTCGCGTAAAAAAGTGCGTTCAATGGGACGAGTGTCTATGATGTCTACGGTTGCCACAGAGCAAGCGCTTGAGCAAGCGTCTCTTTTAGAACACCCCGCATTAACTGACGGCACAACAGGGGTGTCTTATGGTTCATCAATTGGTTCAACAGAGCCGTTAGTATCATTTGGACGGATGATGGATTCAGGCTCCATGAATGGCGTGACAGCAACTAGTTATATTCAAATGATGGCCCATACAGCTCCTGTAAATGTAGGTGTTTTCTTTGGCTTAAAAGGACGTGTTATCACAACTAGTTCTGCGTGTACGTCAGGTTCGCAAGGTATTGGCTATGCATATGAAGCAATTAAGTTCAGTCGTCAAAAGTTGATGGTTGCAGGAGGCGCCGAAGAGCTATGTGTTACTGAAGCCGCTGTATTTGATACACTATATGCAACGAGCACACAAAATGACACGCCTAAAAAAACACCTCGTCCATTTGATAAAAGCCGCGATGGGTTAGTTATTGGCGAGGGGGCAGGCACTTTAATTTTAGAAGAATATGAACACGCTAAAGCACGCGGTGCAACGATCTTGGCTGAAGTTGTAGGTTTTGGTTGTAATTCTGATGGTCAACATGTTACACAACCTACTTCGGCGACCATGCAGGTAGCGATTGAAATGGCATTGCAAGATGCTAACTTATCGGCAGATCAAATTGGTTATGTAAATGCTCATGGCACCTCAACGGATCGTGGCGATATTGCTGAATCACATGCAACGTATAATGCACTAGGTGCAAAACCAATCAGTTCTCTAAAAAGCTACTTAGGTCACACCTTAGGTGCGTGCGGTGCAATTGAAGCATGGGCAAGTATAAATATGATGAACGATAACTGGTTTGCACCCACTATTAATCTGACAGATATTGACAGTGACTGTGCCCCACTTGATTACATCACAGAGCAAGGACGTGAAATCAGTACTAATTATGTGATGAGTAATAATTTTGCTTTTGGTGGCATTAATACTTCGCTTATTTTTAAGCGCTATCAGGGTGAATAAAATATATTGGGTATTCACTTTGCTCATTTTTAGCTGCGCGAGCACCTTTGCGGCATCTAAATTGGAAGTTGGTGGTGGTGTGTTCATGGCTGATATTCCGCATTATTTAGGCGCAGAGCAAAGTGAACAATACATCTTACCCATGCCCTATATTCGCTATCAAAGTGATGAACTAGATATAGACCGAAATAGCTTTACGGGTTATTTATGGCAAAGCAATAATTTACATTTAGATATATCAGCAGGGGCTAGTTTAGCGGTCGATAGTAAAGATAACCGTGCCCGCCAGGGAATGGATGACTTAGATTGGGTATTTGAATTAGGACCTTCACTAAATTATTACTTTTTAGGGTCACCTAAAACGGCAAAGCACTTTTATGTTGGCTTATTTACCCGAAAAGCCATAGCAACTGATTTTGGCTCAGTGACTAATGCAGGTTGGCGATATGGTCCAAATATTTACTTTGAAGCGCCGCTCATCAGCCATGAAAAATATCAATTAACCACAAGCATAAGCATAAATGCAAATTTTGCCGATAGCCGCTATTTGAATTATTATTATGGTATAACGCAGATAAATAGCAGTGAAATACGTAGTGAATTTAGTAGCAGATCGGGGTATTCAGGTTCGGACTTATCTATAGGTCTAAACCTTGATAGCAAAAAGTATTGGTTAGGTGGTTTTATTAAATATCACCACTTAGCAGATAGTAAACAGCAACATAGCCCATTGGTTAAACAAAACAGCAATGTGTCGTTAGGCCTTGGTGTTGCTTGGAAATTTTATACACAACAAGGAAATTAACATGAAATTTATTACGAGCTTACTTTTAGTCATAGCAACACTAACAGTAACCGCGGTTGAAGCGCGCGATGATATTGGTAAATACCCAATTCAGTCATTACTTGAAACAACGAAAGCAAAAAATGCGTTATTGGATATTCCTTTGTATTTTGCTGATCAAACTTACTCTGCTCATAGTAGTAAATATGGTGAAGTGATCACTAATAAAAAAACCAACGCATTTAATAAAAGTGATCAAGAAGCATGTGAGTGGGTGATGCTAAGCGCGTTAAAAGCGCTGCAGGAGCGCGCAGTTAAAGAAGGTATGAATGCAGTTGTAAATATTCAGTCTTATTATAAAAAACGTGAGTTTGTTAGTAGCACCGAATATGAGTGTGGTGCAGGGATGCTGATGGCAGGCGTTGCATTAAAAGGCACTTTAGTGAAATTATAACTAACCCTTTACTAGTTGATGCTGTATAATTTGCGACCCTTGATTATGTGGCCTAAGGTTATACAGCATGAATTTTAAATCTTTTAGTTTTGCCCCTGAACTTATCCAGGCGTTAGATGAACTTAACTATCACACCCTTACGCCCATTCAACGCGGTGCAATTCCTGCCGTTCGTAAAGGCAAAGATGTACTTGCTAGTGCACAAACAGGTACTGGCAAAACCGCGGCGTTTTCGTTACCGCTTATTCAAAAGCTTTCAGAAGTAACGCATACAGCTACTAATGCTCCACGTGCATTAATATTGGCACCTACTCGCGAATTAGCGGAGCAAATTGCTAATAACGTTAAAGATTACGCTAAGTATACAGAACTTAAAACTGTGTGTTTATTTGGTGGTGTAAGTCTAGCAGGCCAAGAAAATGGCTTAAAAGAAGGTGTTGATATTGTCGTTGCTACGCCTGGGCGTTTACTTGATCATATTCGTTTAGGTAACTTAAGCCTTGCTCAGGTTGCACACTTAGTGCTTGATGAAGCTGACCGTATGCTTGATATGGGCTTTATCACAGATATGCAAAGTGTAATAAAAAGTTGTGCACAAGAGCGTCAAATATTATTATTCTCGGCGACTTTCCCATCAGCAATAAAACAGTTTGCAAGCAAAGTATTAAAGCAGCCTGAAATCGTGCGTGTTGACCAAACTAACAGTACTGCCGCGACTGTGAATCACGTAGTTTATCCTGTGGAAGCACGCCGTAAACAAGAGTTATTATCTGAGCTTGTAGGTAAAAAAAATTGGCAGCAAGTGCTAGTGTTTGTAAACATGAAAGAAACCGCCGATGAGCTAGTAAAAGAGCTAAACCTTGATGGTATTCCTGCCGGTGTTTGCCATGGCGATAAAACTCAAGGTAATCGTCGCCGCGCATTAAGTGATTTTAAAGCGGGTAAAGTACGTGTGTTAGTGGCAACTGAAGTTGCAGCCCGCGGTATTGATATCGATGACTTACCACGTGTTGTTAATATTGATTTACCATGGCTTGCTGAAGATTACGTACACCGTATTGGTCGTACTGGCCGTGCAGGTAAACAAGGCCAAGCAATTTCATTTGTAAGCCGCGAAGAAGAAAACATGTTATTTGAAATTGAAACTTTAATTGGCCAAAAAATTAAGCGTGAATATTTGCCAGGTTATGAAGTGAGTAATCGTGAAGTATTGATTGATAAAATCGGTAAAAAACCGTCACACTTACGCCGTAGTCACTCTAATAAGCCTTCTGGTCAAGCAACGGGTGAAGCGCGAGCTAAAAATCGCTCACGTATTTCTAATGTGCGTAAATCGCTAAAAGGCGAAAAGTTAACGTTAAAGAAATAACGACCTGATACTATTTTATAAGCCCACTAAGCGGGCTTTTTAATGCCTGATTGATTTGTTTAGCATACGTATAAGCATGTTGCTCTTTGTTGGGTGCCGCTAATATGCTCAACCCCACCGGTAAACCATTTACTTCACCAAGCGGCAAAGTTATATGGGTAGTGCCTGCAATCGCAGATAGTGTGCTGCTAGTACTGCCTTTAAGTTTATCGTCATTGATCAAATCTGTTTTCCAAGCTTCAGATGTGCTTGGGGCAATGAGGACATCAATATTAGTATAGGCTTTATTAAGCATTGTTAGCGCTAATTGTTTATAGCGTGACTTAGCTTTTAGGTATTTATTCTTATCAGCGTTAAGGCGTATTGCCTCTGACTGAATAAGAATGTCTTGGCCAAAATGTGGCATAACCTGTTGCTTATACTTGTCATTAAAAGCTATAAGCTCTGCTAAATTTGTTACTTTTACTCCGGTAGGCGTATTGTTTAAATAGGCATTTATATCTGCTTTAAATTCATACAAAAGCACAAAGTATTCATCAATAAATAAGGTATTTAGATCACCCTCAATACTAACAGGGGTTATTGTATGGCCTGCGCGCTTTAGTGTTTTGAGTTGGCGCTGAAATAACTGCTGAGTTTCGATAGTAAAACGATCAGGGGCTAAAACGCCAATACGTAGCTTGTTTTTGGCCTCAATCGTTTTATTGCTGAGCTTATAGTCTTTTGTAGTTGCATCTTTTTTATCTATGCCTTGAATAACTTCAAGTGTAGCTAAAGCATCTTCTAAACTATGTGCCATTGGGCCTATCGTGTCTTGACTCTTAGAAAGTGGTACTATGCCTTCGCGCGATACTTGCCCCATACTAGGTTTTATCGCATAAACTCCGTTTACAGATGCAGGGCAGATGATTGACCCATCAGTTTCTGTGCCGAGAGTGACTGTAGCAAAGTTAAGTGCTAGGGCTACCGCAGAGCCTGCACTTGAACCACACGGATTGCGACTGCTATCGATCGCATTATTGGTTTGTCCTGCAATACTACTCCAGCCAGGTGACGAATAAGACGAACGAAAATTTGCCCATTCACTTAAGTTCGTTTTACCTAAAATAATCGCACCGGCTTCACGTAGCTTTTTAACCACGGTAGCATCTCTATTGGTGATATTATTTTTAAGGGCGAGGGAACCTGCGGTAGTCGCAACGGGGCCAATCGTTTCAATATTGTCTTTTAATAACACGGTTATACCATGTAGAGGTCCAGCCCACTTTCCTTGAGTTTGCAGGTCATCATGTTGTTTAGCTTGTTTAAGTGCTGAGGGGTCGATGGCAATAACAGCGTTATACTGCGGGTTTAATTGTTTTATATTTGCTATATGCGCTTTAGTTAATTGAACCGCAGTTAACGAACCATCTTTGTACTGTTGTTGAATATCAGCGATAGTGGTTGGCAGTGGTTGCGCCATTGCATTGAACTGTGTGCAAGCTAATACCAGTAGATAAAGAATGTGAGCAAGAGTACGGGTTATTTTTATCATTGTTATCTATCACTTTTGCTAATTAATGTAGTATAAAAAAGCCCCATAATATAATG
>NZ_JBQSVO010000026.1:0-34009 GCF_052376275.1 Pseudoalteromonas sp. AOP7-A1-14
TCGGCATCATTCGTTGGGTTAACATCCTGCTTTACTTGTTCATAAGCAATTTCGGCATACCACGCTGGCTGTGGATCGTTAAACCCGCCACTTAGGCTGTACCCTTCTTTGGTAGGGTTATAGCGCCCCATCACCTCGTGATTACCAATACTGCCAAATAAAGGGGCGTTTTGCAGAATTTCACCGCCATTATAAGGAAAACCAGGTAGATACTTTTGATACTTCCCCTGTAATGCAGGGAAAAACCCGGGGGCATTATCTTTTACTTGATCAAACCATTCAGAAGCGCGGTCAGGCACATTTACAAAATCTCCAGCAAACAATACAGCATCAGGTATACCTACCGTTTCAACCACTTTTTGGTAATTTGCGGCTACATTTTTCTTTGATTATAAATCTGAGGTCAGTAATATTTTTAACGCAGCACCTTTAGCCGGAGCCGGTGCTAATGTGAACGATTTACTTGTAAACTCAAACCCCTCACCATCTTTACTTGAAATAGAATAATCTAAGCGTTCACCTTGAGTGAGTCCTTTTGCCGTAGCTTCATGGCGAAATACAGGGCGGTAAGTCAGGCTCTCATATTCTTTTTCAAATTGTGCAGATGATGCATCTTCCATCATACGTGTTAATTTTGTTGTCGTTATTTCTGAGGTTGATTCATCACCATAAAACAGCGTATGTTCAGTACCTTCAAAGTTTGTAAACCAAACAACATTAACTGAATCCTCCGTTGGTAACTGTAAAAATGGATCATTGAGTAAAGCATGCTCGGGGTTAGCAGTTATCGGCACTTCGACCTCAACAGGCACTTCAACCTCTACAGGCACCTCAACTGTTTTATCATCACCGTCACAAGCAAACAGCCCTAAAGCTAAAAAAACAATACTAAATGATCGGATAACCGGGGGTATAGTTTTCATTTTTTCTCCATAAATTAGCAAATTAGCAAGCAGCAATTATCCAGCGCTACTTTCATTTTTATGAGTAGGGTTTAACACTCAATAAATACAAACGAGCAAAACCTTGGGGTAATACATGCAATCCACAAACACTCAAAGAAAGTAAATACATTTACTCATTATTTAAATGTCAAAAAAATGCTAACAAACGCATAAGTCAACGGTGTTACAACCACACAAATTAAGAATAAAATATTTATTAACTATGCAAATTAAAATAATAATTCAATCAATTATGTTCACAAAAAAATATAACCTTATAAAACCCTTATCTATCATTAACTAACAATTAAGTACGATAAATTTAAAGCAAAAGGAATAGATTTGTACAACACTGTAGAAAAACTAAAGATGCAAATAGCAATCACTATCTTTTTTATTTATAGGATATATAATAGCGTTTATGCAATTTCAATCGCTATTTATAAAGGACCGTAATGCAAACTAACCTCCTCAGTACGGATACGCTCGCGCAGCCACGCATACTCACACCCAAAATTAAAAACAAATTATTATCAAATAGTTATAAATATAAGGTGGTTCTTCGTTTTATCGCGGCTATTGTTGGTGGCTATGTATTCACCAGCTGTTTTATATGCTTATTGGCGCTCGTACTTCCTTTAAGTAAGCTCGATGCTGTGCTCATCAGCACTACAATTTCGGTATTTGTTTATACCTGCGTATTTATTTGGTCGTTTACAGTAAAGTCATTAGCCCGCATTTGGATCACTATTTTACTAACAACTGGCCTCACCACACTGGCACTTACTTTGATTAAGAGCGGATTATGAAAGAGAGTTTTTTTCGTTCGATGACGTGGCTACACACTTGGGTTGGGCTGCTGGTATGTTGGTTATTATTTTTAATCTATTATTCAGGCACCATTAGCTTTTTTCGCGATGAAGTCACGCTTTGGTCACAGCCCGAGGCGCATCAAATAACACATCAGTCTGAGCGTGTTGCAATGCAGCCAACACAAATAATAGCAGCTATAAAAAACTTACAAAACACGGCTCCAAATTCACCGCAGTGGCGAATTTCATTACCTGACGCGCGTAACGCACTACTAAGTTATGGCTATGCTAAGCCGCGCGAAGAAGGACAGCGCAGAGCACCGTTTGAAACCACTTATTTAGATCCAAACACCAACCAGATCACTGATGTACCAAGAGAAACCAAAGGTGGTAACTTTTTTTACCGGCTTCATTTTGACTTACATTATATTGATGTGGGAACCGCTCGTTGGCTGGTTTGTTTAGCCAGCCTATTTATGTTGATTGCACTCATATCTGGTGTCGTTATTCACAAGCGTATTTTTAAAGATATGTTTAGCTTTAGGCGTAATAAAGGGAGCCGCAGTTGGCTTGATGGGCATAATATTTCTTCGGTATTAGCTTTACCTTTTCATATAATGATCACCTACACTGGGCTTATCACTTTAATTTTTATGTTGTTTCCATACCCCGCTAATACCATGTATGAAAAAGGCTTAAGTGGATTATTTAATGATGCTTTTCCAACAAGCATTCGCCCCGAACCATCAACAAAAAGCGCTCCTTTAATAAACATAAACACTATTTTGGATCAGGTTTATACTAAGGCTCCAAACGCTGACTTAACACGCTTAACTATTCGCGATTCTAATAAAAAATCAGCCACTGTAGCTGTTTATCTTAGTAACAAAAATAGCGTACAAGATGCCTCACCAGTATTGTTATTTAATGCAGTGAACGCCGAGCTACTATCAACATCAGGGATGAACCTAAGCGGCTCACAAGTATTTTATGACTCGATGACGGCACTGCACACCGGCCGTTTAGCAAAACCATTATTGCGCTGGTTGTATTTTTTATGTGGTATAGCGGGTTGTGCAATGATTGCCACCGGCTGCGTTATGTGGGCAAAACGCCTACGTGAGCGTATGAAAAATAAATCGCCTTCATTTGGTTTAAAGTTAGTTGAAGGACTAAATTTAGCCACCTTAATGGGGCTACCATTGGCAACCTGCGCATTTTTTATCGCTAATAGACTATTACCGCTAACCATGACTGAACGCGCAGATAAAGAAATACTAGTGTTTTTTCTAACTTGGCTCGGTGTTTCTTTGTTTGCATTATTTAAACGCGCTAAGCGTCAATGGTTATTCTTTGCAAGGTTAAATGCACTGGCGTGCATAAGCGTTCCTATAGTTAATGCTTTAACAACTAATGGTAATATTGTTAGTTACTTAGTTAATAATCAATGGGCACTTTTTAGCTTTGACTTGCTATGCCTGGTGTTTGGCGCTTTGTTTATTATACAAGCCAAAAAATTACGTACTCAACACCCAATAAAAAAAACAAGCAATTCACGCCACCGCGATAAAAAAGCAACACAACAGGAGCAAGAAACGTGAACGAGTTACTGCATTTTAGCCTCTGCTTGCTGGCATTTAATGGTTTTTCACTCGCAAAGTTTTCCCATTTCCGAGATGTTTTTAATCAAAAACCGGCACAATGGCAAAGTAATTGGCTCGTGGTGTTTTCTTGGATCAGTATTTTACTAAGTTTATACCTTAGCATTGTTAAATTTGGTGCTTATGGCAGTTTGCTTTTTTGTGGCTATATGGCGCTAAGCCTTTTAATTATAATGGCTTTTTATAGTTTTAAGCGTAATTTGGTCAAGCTCATGAGTATATGCAATTTAATACTAATACTGCTTATTGGGTTATTTTTAACCGTTTATTAGGCTTAGTTAGTAAAAACGTGATCTGAAAAAAGGCAAACTAAATTAGTTTGCCTAATAGGTAGGGATACTGTGTCGTTAAATAGTTTAATGAGTAATTACTGACTCAAATTTAATATAACGTAGCTTTATTGCAAATTTATTACTCAGCTTTCGCCTTAAGGAGATTTATGCCAGTCTAACTGCATATCCCACACATATCGGTTATCGCTTTCTAACGGAGCTTGAGACTCATCAACAGTTTCTAACACATTAGTCGCTTTGTTAATGGTTGCATCGCGGCCAAATAAATAACTTTGCTCTTTAACGATGGTAAAATAGGCTTTGTTAAGCTTTAAAGCACGCTGTTTTGAAGGAGTGATCAGCTCGTAAAGGTTTTTAGCTTGCTGCACTTTGGCTTTATTTACGCTGCCGTCTTGGTTAAACCAGCGCATTAACATTTCTTGGTTTTGTCTAAACTCATCACCGCCACCAACGCGCTGAAAATAAGTTAAAAACTCACCTTGTTGCTCTCCTTTATTAGGCACATCTGTCATCGCTTTTAAATTTATGTAACCCCAACCATCTCGCCCTTCAACTTTACGTGGAAACGAAAAACTTTGGTCATACGTTGAGCCCACCGTTTTATGGCAACCATTACAAAAGGCCAACTCTTGCTCATGTTGTGGCCGCAGCTCACCCTCTTCATTTTCAATGTAACCATTAATTGTCCAGCCAAACATATTATTAATGCCTTGCTCGCCTAAATAACGCGTTTGCGGCAAGTTTTCAAAATGCTTTTCTTTAGCTTCTTTATAATACGATGAGGCCAATAACTGCTTTGACTTAAAGCTATGTTTTTTCATATAGCGTACTTCTTTCATACGTGGCGCATTATAAATTTGTCCATTTTCGTCCACACCAATATAACGCACAGTATGTAAAAACTCGGTGTCTTCTGGGTATAATTGATAACTCAATTCAGTTTGGCTGGCATCGCCAACATAGTGGCTTTGTTTACTGATAGCGGCTATAAGCTCGGTTAATTTTCCATCATTATTTAAATCTTTGCCAATTAAGCGCTCTGATAAGTCAGGAGTGGTAATGGTTGATAAGTCTTTTACAGCCATTTCTACTAAACTTAAATTTGCCATATACACGTCTTGATTGTATTCACCGTTTAGCTCACGAAACGGCTTACCTAAACGGATCATTACATCCCCCGTTGAGCCATTAGTTGGCCAAAACGTGCTGGGAAAAGGTTTATAATTAAATGCGACCCAATGGCTGCCATCGCTTGCAAAGCCTTGCTCATCAAAAGCACGTTCCGGGTAGGCTAAATTTTTAACCTCGGCGACTTCTCCTTGCCAGTCGGGGTTTGCTTTAAGCTTATTAATAAAGCGTGAATAATTGTCTTGATTCACCCAACTCATAATTTGTTCATCTGAGATTTTGCCAATCAACTCAGTGCGGTCAATAAATAAATTTTTCCAATGATTTTTTAAGCCTAAATCTGAAAACTGATAATCCCCTTGTAAGCTACCATCGTTCATCTGATTTGGACGATTTTTATTGTTGTGGTCAGTTTGATGACACGCATAGCACGGATTATTTGTGCCCTCTGTTTTGGTATAACACTGCGGCGGAATAACCGATTCTGGGTTATATACTTCCCCGTGCTGCATATAAGCAAGTGCAGGTATATCATCGCCCACGTTATAAGGTGCTGTTTGAAGTGGTGGCGTTATAACATCACCAACGACAGTACTTTGGATGGCGTTATCAAAACAACCATTTATTAGTGCAAGATTCACTAATAGAAAAAGGGGAATAAAAAATTTCATTTTTATGACTCACTTTTTTAGCGCAAAAAATGGGCAAACTTAACAAGTAAGCTTGCCCAATAGTGGTTTATTTAGATTTTGGGTCGTACATCCATAATGTGTTGTTTTCTTGAAAGCCATCTTCACCAATAATAATGCGGCCATCACGCATAACAATCACGTTATCAGGTTGAGAAAGCTGATCCACATCACAGCGCTCAGAACCATTTAGCGTTGAACGATAAGTTGCTCCCATCACCACAGGCTCAATTCGCGTTAAGCTGTAGTTGCTATCAATGTGCGCACGATAAACACCGCCACAGTCTTTTACGCGACTTGAAAGCTGAATATCGCCTTCATCATCAATCATGGTGTTATCTAAATCAGCAATACCAATGTACATATACGCTTTATTAACCACTTCATCGGCAATCATATCTTGGCCGGTGATAGCTTCTAAAACACGGTCATGGTTAATGCTAATACCTTCAAGTTTACGCCACTCTGCAGTTGCCCCTTTTAAACGCGCCGCTTGGCGAGACTCTAAAAATGCTGCGCGGTTATCCATAGGCTTACCTGCGGTCACAGGACTGCCGCCATCAGCTTCGGTTGGGTAAGTTGCATCACCATTTGCCCATGCTTCTACATCAGCCATCGACATATAACTGGTTTTACCCTCGACATAATCATCGCTGGTAATGTTGTCATACTCGCTAATCCAGGTTTCTATATTAGCGTTAGTACTGGTTGCAAGTTCAACCCATTCAACATCAAAGCCAGTGACTGTTGGCTCATTTAAACCGGCATCTTGGGTTAGCTTAGCGCCGTAAAGTGTACCAGCAGATAAGTCTTCAGGTTGGTCAGCAATAAATTTAAACATCACGCCGCCGGTATCATCTTGTGATGAATAAACGGTGCGTCGATCTGGCATTACCACTGAGTTTTCATGTTCGTAACGGCCGATAGTGAAATGCTTAACCACATCAGGTGTATCTGTTGTTGGGTTTTTTATCTCTGCGGTATAACCATATCGGTATGGGTTTGGAAAATCAGGAGCAGTTAGTGCTTCAATACCATCTGTAGCGGTATCCGCAGGGTCATTCCACGATGCGTTAGTGGTTGAATCAACAGTTGAATTAACAATCCACTCTTCAGATGTCAGCGGTGTTCCCCATGGCGACACTGAACCAAAACAATTCGCTGCGGTGCCTTTAACACCGTCAAAGTCAATCATCATAGCGTCAGTGACTGACCACGCGCCTTGCGCACTTTTTGACATTTTTAAACGGCTTACACCCCCTGGGTATGACTCCCAGTTAGTAAATAAATAGCCTTCATTTTCTCCAGATGCGATAAAGCCGTTAAAATCGGGGTTATTATTTTCAAGAATTTTTTGGTTGTTGTTAATACCATAATGAACACCTAATCCGCCCGCTAAGCCGTTATCGCCTAGCTCCGAATAGGTATCACCCGTTTGCCCTAAAATCTGATACTCACCGACCGCCGAGATCACAACTTGGCGCTCAAAGTCGCTTTCTGGCACCGGTGAACTAACAATGTTTTTTGGTAAGTTGTTAAAATTAATTCCGCGTAAAACCCCCACTGTGCCACGATTAATCACTTTATTATTGACATTATCTGTTGCTGTATTTGTATCAGACGGATGTTGAACATTAAAAAACAAGTCACCCATTTCACTCAAAAATATACCGGTTACTTCTGCGCCTGCGGGTACAGTTGCTAAACGAGTAAGGCCAGAACCGCCATTACTTCCGTCTACGCCATTTTCTCCATCAACACCATTACTACCATCAGCCCCATCAACACCATCAGTTCCATTACTACCATCAACGCCAGGAGTGCCCACTTCCCCAACTGGACCTGCTTGACCTTGCTCACCGTCATCACCATCACAACCTGTGAGGGCCAACGTAATCGCCGCGGCGATTAAAGAATATGCTACACGCTTCATTTTGTACTCCGGTTACTATTTATTGTTGGTTTAACGCGGACGTAGTTTGGCGTGCCGATATGACAGTGGTTTTACAAAAAAATGATATTTTAGGAAAGACTATTTTAGGCCGATATAAATCGGCCTAAAATGATATAAAAGTGTGTAAAGGGGGTTTACATAGGGCTTTGTTTTACAAAAATCAGTTCATCTGTGTTAAAGCCTTTCGCTTTAGCTGTTTTAATAAAATCGGCTTTTCGCTCTTCACTAATTGTTGGAGTGCGCGACAACAACCATAAATAGTCTTTATCGTAACCGGTTACATAAGCATAATTATAGTTTTCTTGGTCGAGCTTAAAAACCACATACGAGCTATAAAAAGGCCCAAAAAACGACACTTTTAAGTGACCAACATCTTTGCTATCTACAAATTTGGCTTTACCTTGAGCTTCGCTCCATTGTTGCTCTTTGGTGTTGTAACCTTTATTAACCACTTTAACGCTACCATCATCATTTATAGAATAATTGGCAGTTACTTGTTCAAGGCCCTCTTCAAAAGAATGATCAAGGCGTGCAATTTCGTACCATTGCCCTTGAAAACGATCCACCGAAAAAGATTTTACTGGGGTAATACTTTCAGGTACACCTGTACAACCTGCTAATCCTGCGAAACTAAGCACACCTAAAAGCACAAATAGTTTAAATTTCATTGTATTATCCTTAAAAATAAAAGTGATGTTTAAGCTTAACCAATACGTATTATTGGCAAAAAAGTTCACTTAATACTAGTGGTTCAATAAAGCTTAGGTTAGGATCATTTTTTTACCTACTAAATAGAGCTAATAATGAAAATATGGGTTGATGCAGATGCCTGTCCGGTAGTCATTAAAGAAATTTTGTTCCGTGCTGCTGAGCGCACTCACACTGAAACAATATTAGTTGCTAACCACACTATGCGCATCCCCCCATCAAAATTTATTAGCCGCTTACAAGTGTCGTCTGGTTTTGATGTTGCCGATGACGAAATAGTTAAACGCATAGAAAAAAACGATCTTGTGATCACCGGTGATATCCCGCTTGCCTCTGAAGCTATAGATAACGGCGCGCAGGCACTAAATCCGCGAGGTGAACTTTACACCACAGAGAACATTCGTAGTCGCTTAAACGTGCGCGATTTTATGGACACAATGCGTTCAAGCGGTGTAGAAATGAGCGGTGGGCCACCGCCACTCAGTCAGAGCGACCGCCAAAAGTTTGCCAATAACCTCGACAAAATACTCGCACAAAATAAATGAATAGCCCGCTAATTGGTTTTGGCGACACGCAGCCAAAAGTGGCGGTATATATTGCTAACCGCCCACCTATGGACGAGTTTACCCAGCTTGATTTATTACAGCCTCTGGTTAATGGGCAAATTAATACCATTAACCAAGCCTGTGGTAATGGTTGGCGAAAAGTATTTAATGTGTATGCTAAAGTACTTTTTGCACTACCCAGTGAGCATTTCACGTTTGCAAAGCAAGCGACTAGCTGGCAAAACTACCGCGACACGGCGCTATTGCAATCAGCCAGTAAAACAGTTTTATTATTTAGCCCACCCAAATTAGAAGATAATAGTTGCTTACATATTATAGCCGGGCGCACCCATGCAAAAAACTTACTACAACAAGGCTTATTAAACACCCAATTGAACTGGTTAGATGACGAGTTTGCCATTGATAAAGCCAATAAACTGCTTGTTTGTCCTTACTTTGACTATCGCCAACTGAGTAATATAAAAATACTCCGCTTGAGTGAATTAGCCGCACAATGTTTTTGCTAAATAGGGTTAATAGTCAAACTATAACTTAGTTAAGCATTAAAATAGGTGATCAACCATTATCCAAAAATAGCTACGTTCAACCTCTTTATTTGGTGTTAATGAAGTCATACTCGTATTTGATTTTGTTATTCGTGTTAACGTCATCGAATGTGTAAAGGCCAGTGTTGCCGCTGTGCTTTTTGAGATTGCACAGGGTATTGATAAAAACCACTCGCCGATGAACGATGCGCATTTCGCGAACTTGCGTCAACTCAATTGGTATTTCCTGGATTTTTATAAATCGTCTAACTTTTGAAATAGTTCTGTAAAACGCAGACGTAAATGTTCATCTTCGCCTGCGCTATACTCTGACCTCACTCTATCTCGAACCGCTCGAAATCCCACGACGCCCCGAGGATCACACTTCTTCCTCAATTGAGATTAATGATGTGAACTTAAACACGATGAAACACGTCCTTGTGTAAGCATCGCTTAACGCACATCCATGCACTGCTATTACTCATCATTATCAATTTCGGGGATGAGCACGGGGGAGCAACCTCTTCATGCCCTTTGAATGTATCGTAGATGTCGATTTTTAGCGTGGAAAATCGCTTTTAAATTGCTTTACTTTCATGCAGTGAACGCTGAATTACTTGATAGCAAATCGCACGTTGTTGTTCTTGATTTAAATTTACTTGCCGCATAGAGAGAATCGTTTTCACTAGTTGCTTATGTGAAACAATTGGAAAAAGTGGCCGCTGCTTGAGTTCGACAAACCAACCAGGAAAACACAAAACAGGCAAAACTTGCGTGTTAAAACCAGTTGATCCATATAACCATTTATTCACCCAATTTGCTTGATTTTTAGCTTGTTCCAACGGCTTACTTTCAAACCAAGAGGGAAATGCTAAATGATTATTTTCAAATTTAACTTTGTAATTTTCATCGTCTTTTATTCGTTTATGTCTGCCTTTGGTTTCAATAGCAAATATCCCATTTGGCCCAACCACTAAATGATCGATATTAAAACCATCAGCTTGTATATCATGAAATACTTGATACCCGTGTGACTGTAATTCTATAAGTTCAGAAGCAACAGCCAACTCAGCATCACGCCCAAGCTTTAACTTTATTAAATGATTAGACTTAATCCAAAGCTTTCTAGCTACATAGGCTAAACCTAGCAAGATTATAATAATTAGAAAATAATTGAGATTACCGCTAGCAAATACGTCTGCAATGCCTTTAATTGCAAAGGGCATTGTTACAATAAGCGTTGCTAAAAATATTAAACCAATAAGCTCAACTATTTTTTCATTCACTTGTTCATTGAGTGTTTGAGCCGCAACTCGCTTTAATTTATTGCGCTCAATAGGAAGTTTAGCATTGCTTTGGTGTGACCAAATACGAAAAAACAACACGCCAATTAAAGAATAAACGCATGCAATAATAACTAAAAGGCTTAAACCTTGGTTTAATAAATCATCCATGATGAGTTCCTGTAATAACAACTCATTCTTTATACATTAAAAACAGTTACATGTCGCGTTTGCGACGGCAACCAAAGGGAAGTAACCGCCGAAATCTCTTTGGAACCTCTCGGCGCCCCGAGCATTTTGCAGTTTCCTCAATTTAAATTAATGATATGAACGTAAATTCTGTGTACTCGCCGTCCATGGCGAAGTCACAGCTTAACGCGCATCCATGCGCTGCTATTACTCATCATTAATTCAACTTCGGGTGTGATCACGGAGGAATTGTCTAAGCAGCTATTTTCATATTTGTCGTTGGTTATAGCGTTATGTATATTTAATTATCTTAGCTGCTCGAGTCAATTTAATGGATTCCAATTTAACCTCATCATTAAGCTTTCCTAAATACCGTGATTTAGTTAAAAAACTCAAATATGGTAAATCATTACCTACCGCTATTTATTTACATAAAAGCTCACTTGAACCAACACTTCAGCCAGAGCTACTAAGTTTTATTCAGAGCACTATAAACCAATTAAACATTAATGAGCCGTGGAACTTACTAAAACTCTATAAACGCGACTTAAAATTTACACTGCTAAACTATCCCGACTTTGATGAATACGCTTACCCTGCACTTCATACCAGCCATATAATTGATGCTGATGAGCTAACTATAAAAACAACAAATTACAGTAGCTCAAATAATCCGCCTATTTTGCACCGTAAAGAAACCTTTGTTCTCCCAAGTTATCCTCAATACCAATTATTTAAAGATATAACCGAGGAAGGTGAGCAAATAGGCTTATACCAAAACACCAAAAGCATTGGTTTTAAACAGCAGTGGCAGAACTTAATTAAACGCAAAGGCTTTGAACTAGATGAACAAGGCAGACTAAACAAAATAGCTGATCTACCAGAACCTATAATTGAACATACACCACAAGCAATACAGCGCCATTTAACTGCTATAAATCGAGATAGGCTTTCAGCACCTTTTCAAAAACTGGCAAAGTATGGTTATTTAAATGGAGATTATTCAATACTTGATTACGGCTGCGGCTTAGCTGACGACGCAACAGAATTAGAAGCACACGGATTAAATATAAATGCGTGGGACCCAGTACACAGGCCAAACGGAAATAAACAAACGAGTGATATTGTTAATTTGGGCTTTGTACTCAATGTTATTGAAGATCAACAAGAGCGTAAAGAGACTTTAAAAGCAGCTTACCAACATACTAAAAAACTGCTTTTAGTATCGGTAATGCTGGCCAATGAGGCCAAACAAGAACACTTTAAACAATATAAAGATGGCGTAATTACTAAATGGAATACCTTTCAAAAATACTATAGCCAAGCCCAAATAAGAACTTACATAGAGCAAACGCTTAATATTAAAACGATGGCATTTGGGCAAGGCATTATCACTATTTTTAAATGCCCTCAGTTAGAAGAGGCTCATCACCTAGAGCTGCAATTTCAAAACTATAACTGGCAGCACATAACCCAAAGGCCGCAGCCAAAAGCACTACCTAAAGCTCAGCAAAAAACCTTGCTTGAGAAACACCAAACATTGCTTGATGATTTTTGGCAACATTGCCTGCACTTTGGCCGATTACCTGCAAATGACGAGTTTGAACAAAGTACAACACTGCGCAAATATTTCGCCAGCCATAATAAAGCATTTAGCTTGCTACAAAACTACTATGAACAGAATGAATTTGAACAAGCGCAACAAAAGCGAAAACACGATTTATTGGTTTACTTTGCACTTAGCCTATTTGGTAAACGCCAAGCTAAAAGTCATATGCCTGCAAGGCTAACGCGAGATTTAAAAGTACATTTTAGCGATTACAACCAAGCATTAGAGCAAGCAAAGCAACTGCTTTTCTCAATTGCAGAACCTGCTAATATTGGTAATGCTTGTTACCAAGCCTTTGATCAAATTCAGCTCGGTGAGTTACACGACAACCACTCATATATTTTACCCACTCGTTACTTAAACCAGCTCCCCGCAATACTGCGTGTATACATAGGCTGTGCAGTGCAATTGTATGGCGATATTGACGACGTAGATTTAGTAAAAATACATATGCGATCGGGCAAAGTAACATTTTTAAAATACGATGACTTTAATAAAAAGCTGCCGCTACTCACTGAGCGAATAAAAGTAAAAATGCTAGAGCAAGATATAGACTATTTTTACTATGGCGATATTTACCCCTACCAGCCCTTTTATAACAAAGTAGATTATTTACAAAAAGGCAGTAACGAATACAAAAACCAACAACGCTTTGATAAAAAGTTAGCTGATATGCTCAAAGGCGTAGCCAAAGCAGAGTGGCCCAATTGGCCTATTTTACAAAAGGTGTTTGACTATTGGCGTGTTGAATTGAAGGGAGATAAATTTTTTAAAAAATAAGAGCCTTTTTAAAATGCCAGATTGCTGGCGGCAACCAAAGAGAAGTAACCGCCGACTTCTCTTTGGAATCTCTCGGCGCCCCGAGCATTTTGCACTTTCCTCAAACCTAAACTGATATGAACGTAAACGCCGTGTATTCGCCATCCATGGCGAAGTCACGGCTTTAATTGCTTCCATGCAATTAATTACTCATCAATTGAGGTTTTTCGGGCAAAATGACGGGGAAATTGTCTTTGCATTAGCTTTTAATTCAATAATGAGTTAATGCTTGTTTACATTGCATTTTTTAGTAAACTGAATGCTCGCAAACAGGGAGCGATTTAATGCAGCAAATTGGTATTTACGAGCAGTTGATTACGAAAGTAATTGAGCAAAACTTAAATCGCGACCAATTTTATGTCGGTGAACGCCAGCTTGAATCAGCTGAGGCGGCTACTTGGCTTTCGCGTTTTTTAGGTAAGCTTGTTGAACATGCCATTGATGCAATCCCTAATTCAGACGAATGTTTGCAAGAGCAAATAAACCTAGCAAACAGCCTCGTGCTTTGGCTTAAAGAGCATATTCGCGATGACGAGCTGATCAACGAGAACCTTATCGACAGCCAAGGCCGTATTCTCACTGCATTGTTTAATACCCAAAATCCCATTGCTGCAAATCTTAAAGATTACTCTAAAAATATTTTTCCGCTAACAGGGCTTACTCAAAGCGAATTATTTAGCGGTGCAAATGCGGGGATCTCCCTCGAAACCGAGCTAAAACGCGAGATTAAATCGTCCGACACTATTTACTGGCTTGTCTCATTTATAAAATGGACAGGGCTGCGCATATTTAAAAATGAGCTTGAAGCCTTTACCAAAAGCGGCAATAAACTCAAAGTAATTACCACTTCGTACATGGGTGCAACGGATGCTAAAGCGGTTGAGTTTTTAGCAGGCCTACCAAATACCGAGGTAAAGCTTAGTTACAATAATCAGCAAGAACGCTTACACGCCAAGTCATACTTGTTTATGCGTAATACGGGTTTTCATACCGGTTATATTGGTTCGTCTAATTTATCGCATTCGGCGCTAACCAGCGGCCTTGAGTGGAACTTAAAAATTACCGCCCAAGAAATTCCGCACATAATAGCCAAAACCAAAAGCACCTTTGAAACTTACTGGCAATCGCCAGATTTCGAGCTGTTTACTGGCAAAGCTGAATGCAAAGAAAAGCTCATAAATTCACTTAATGAGCAACGCGGTATTGGCCAAGCAAGCAGCCAGTTTTATTTTGATATCACCCCAAAAACCCACCAGCTCGCAATATTAGAAAAACTAAGCGTAGAGCGCAGCGTGCATAATCGCTTTAAAAATTTAGTAGTTGCCGCAACGGGAACTGGTAAAACAATAATATCGGCGTTTGACTTTAAAGCCGTTTACGACAAAAACCCAAACGCACACTTTTTGTTTGTAGCCCATCGTGAAGAAATACTCAAACAAGCGCAAAGCGCTTATCGTGGCGTGCTTAAAAACAACGACTTTGGCGAGCTTTGGGTAGGTAACTACAAGCCACAACGTTACAACCAATTATTTGCGTCAATCCAAACGCTGAATAGCCAAATTGAGTCACTTAATTTAACCCAAGATTATTATGACTACATAGTTATCGATGAAGTACATCACGTCAGTGCCGCCAGTTATCGCGCTATTTTAAATCACTTTACGCCCACAATATTACTTGGCTTAACCGCCACACCAGAGCGACAAGATGGCGCAAATATACTCGATGATTTTTGTGGCGTAATAGCCGCTGAAATTCGCTTGCCAGAGGCAATAAATCAACGCCATTTATGCCCGTTTCAATATTTTGGACTAGATGACGAGACCGACCTAAGCCAAATAACATGGCGTGGTGGCCGTTACGATATAAGCGAGCTAAGTAACCTTTATACAGGTGAGAACGGCCGCGCAAATAAAATTATATCCAGCCTTGCTGATATAGTGACGAATGTTCACAACATTAAAGCCTTGGCATTTTGTGTAAGCCAAGATCACGCCGTATTTATGGCGGAAAAATTTAACTTGGCAGGCATAAACGCCGATGTGCTGACCAGTAAAAACACCAATGAACGCGCGGCCAAACAACAAGCGCTGCGCCAAGGCGAAATACAAATACTTTGCGTGGTTGATATTTTTAACGAAGGGGTCGATATTCCAGAAGTCGATACCCTGTTATTTTTACGCCCAACTGAAAGCTTAACGCTGTTTTTACAACAACTCGGGCGCGGATTGCGTTTACCTGACAATAGCTTTTCTTTAAGTAGATCAAAGCAATGCTGTACCGTACTCGACTTTGTTGGCAATGCTCGTCCAGAATACGACTTTGCTAGTAAGTTTCGCGCACTCATTGGTAAAAGCAACCAGCCAATAAAAACCGAGATTGAAAACAACTTCCCGCATTTACCGCTGGGTTGTCGTATTGAACTGCAAGAGCGCACGCAAAAAACGATATTAAAAAATATTCAGCAAGCCATAAACACTAAACGCCGTTTACACCAACTGATAACTGCTTACCCGCAACATACCAATGATACGCTCACGCTGAGTAATTTTTTACGCATAAACCCACAAGTCACGCTTGAAGATATATACAAACCAAAAGACGGTAAACTTGGCGGCTGGCATTGGTTAAAAGGCGATGAAATACCCGCAGAGCAAGCCGACATTTACGCCGCGTATTACCGCGCAATCAACACTCAGTTACTCGGCTGCAACTCGCTTAGCTACTTATGCTTTTTACGTGATTTATGTAACAACGACTTTAGCTTTACCCCAATAGCGCAAAACCAACAGTACGCGCTTATGGCGCATTACAACTTTTGGGATACCACTGGCTCAAGTTTAGGGTTTAAAACCCTAGAGCAAAGCTTACAGGCACTTAAACATAGAAAGCTACAGCAGGAACTTGCACAAGTAATTACGCTGTTTATAAACCGCATCCACCAGCAAGAAAGTGATTTAACGTGCTTACCTAATCATGCAATAAAATTACACAGCCGCTACACACGCCAGCAAATACTCGCCGCGTTTGGCGCACACTCGTTTGATAAAAAATCGACCGCCCGCGAAGGTGTTTTAGAATTTAAAAACCAAAACTTAGAGCTGTTATTTGTAACACTCAATAAATGCGAGAAAACCTACTCACCCACTACGCTGTACCACGATTACGCAATCAGCCCTTCTCTGTTTCATTGGCAAACGCAAAACAGCGCCCGCCCAGAACATGGCCGCGGCCTAAGTTATATTCAGCATCAAAAAACAGGCAAAACCATCCTTTTATTTGTCCGCGAACAAGGCAAAGACGAAAACGGCCGAACCATGGGATTTGTAAACTACGGCGAGGTTAAATACCAAAGCCACAATGGTAGTCAGCCAATGAATATAACGTGGGAGTTAACCAACCCCATGCCAAGCGAAATGTGGCATGAGGCAGGGAAGTTGGCGGTTGGGTGATGGATTTTAAGTTTGATCATCCTTAACGCCTATGTGCCGATAGCAGACTTTAGTAACCCTTCAATAAGCGGCAAACACGCTTTTTCGGGAGTCCAACTTCAGTGGTTGTTATATGTATCACAGCAACGACCAAATAAGTGTGCCTGCAAAAAAGGTTATTCCAAGCACGATAGATAAATATACTGCCCAGCGAATAATTTCACTTAATTTTGCAGCTATAACACCTACTAATATAGCCGAGCCAATAATTATGGAAAATCTCATTAATTTGAGGTCAATTTTTCCATCTGTAATATTTGCTACAACAAATCCAGTACACAATGCAGCTATGATAAATATCCATACTTTCCAATTTTCTGATTGATGCTCAGAGAGCTCTTCATCTGATAAATATGAATTCCCAACACGATGTCTAGCCATTAAATTCTCCTTTTCCATGCCAAAACATATAACACTTTATTAGTTATACTCTAAAAGGTAGCATATCTTGCAAGGTTTCAAACTACCATAGTTAGCTTTTCAGTCTTTGCAGAAATTCTGATCCGTGCCATGAACGGTCACTCATAACATTAGTCATTTGGTATGAGTATATTTAACGTTCACCGACATACCTTATCTCGCCTTCAGACATAGCAATATCCTTTCTAATCGTATCAATTATGGGTATTGATATATTTCGAATCGTTACCCAGCAGTATTCTTTTTCGCTGTTATAGATAGAAATGATTTCGTCAACTAAGGTATCAAAACTTTGTACTATTTCTGGTGATGACAACATTGCCATGTAAGCTCTATTTTTTAGTCGTGAAACATTAAATTTATGGAAGGATTTTTTCTTTGCTTCTTCATCTAGCTCTGTATGACGATATAAATCAAGATCAGCCAGTGCTTCAGAAATAATATCCATTGCTTGTCGGTATATATTAATCTTGTCTTTAAAACTCTCTATTTCTTTAGTTTTAAAAATTTCAACATCTGCTTTTAATTTTTCAATTTCTTTTTGAGCATTAAGGCTTATTTCTGATTTGAACGTTTCAAGGTCTTTAGCATACTTTTGCTTTTCAGCTTCCATTAACCTGGCTGCCCAGATTTTACCGAGCCAATTAGATAATCCTAATATTATTAACCCTGCACCACCTACGGATGAAATGATAGCAAATGCTAGTTTGAAATATTCCACGAGATTTCCTTGTACTTATAATGCTCGACTCTGCGGCTGGAAAAATCGGAGGCGAAGCCGGAGATTTTGCGAGTCCGTTAGCAGCCGCTTGTTAGGGCTCAATCTCTGTTGAGAAATCACAACCAACCACTTTCACTGGCTCAGAATTTATACTGATAGCCGCCAAATAATCATCATTCTGAAGCTCTTCATACTTAACGAAATATGAATGTATTTTGTTTTTTAAAATAATATTTCTTTGTTTTTCAATCCATTTAAGCCTATCGGTTGTAAAGAAAACTGACTTACAGATAAATATACGACTAAGAACAGATGGCATATATTCTCTTTTATCGAATACTGTAAAAGGGTCACCTATGGAAAGAATGGAGATATTTCCATCTTCCCCCTTATCACGCATTTTCTCAGCGGAATTATAAATACCGCTCGGCAGGAAAACCCCTGTTTTAACTCCCTTTTTCATAGCAACTAAAGCCATTCGCTTTTCGAATGCAGAGCCACCAAACAAAACACTATGATTGTTAACTTCACAATAGTTTATTAGCTCATTGACGACTGACTTTTCTTCCTCGCTAGGCTTTGTTCCAGCGATTATGGCAATATCAAATTCTGTGGTTAAGTTCCCTAGAACCCAGAGATCTTTTTCTGTATAGCGTGTCAATCCAATCGGATAATGTTTTTCATTCTTCTTTACAAGGCCCACACCTAGATTCTTAAGTTCGGATATCTTTTCAGGTGTGATTGACAGATTTTTTCCAGCCTTTTTAGAAGCTTCAGGCTCAAACACAAGAATATTGTTTGACGTTTTTTCAAGATATTTTAGGATAAGTCGCTTAACTTCCCCCCAATCCAGGCCTCCATGTCCGCATCCAAGAGCAGGTAATGTTATCGTCAACCCCTCTTTATTCTTTAGGTAATTAGAAAGCCAGATGAGGCCATCTTCAATATACTCATATTCAGAGGGGTTTCTCCAATGATTTTTTGTAGGGAAGTTTATGATTTCAATCCCTTTCGAAAACATATCTCCTTGCTTCCACACAGTAGGTTTTCCAGGGACAATTTCTTTTTCTTTGCATTGCCGAGCATACTCTCTGAACATCTCAGGGTATTTTTTCTTGAAAGCTAGTGCTACACCAGCACCCATGACACCAACGCAGTTGACCGTATTGATTCTTATGTCAGCATCAAAATCGAAGAAATCACCTTTAACAAACTCTAGCATGGACTATCGCCCCCTAAAACTTGAAGCATTCTGCTTTTTAAAGCTTCAATCGATTGACCATGAGATATTACCCAAAACATATTGATTGAGTTCATGTCTGCCTTAGCAAGAGCTATAAGCATATTTAGATCGTTTTCATTCTCAATAATATCGGCCAATTGTTTTTCATCGCGCTCTCTAGCAACAATATCTCCAATCAGATCATCATAGGTCACCAAAATCACTATTTTTCTTATTGATTCCTCACTAAGTCCTCCAATATCTTCAGTGAGGACTCTCTTTAACATAGGCAAGGACTTCACAGCATGATCATTATCAGCCCGAGTCATCCCATCTTGCCCCCATCGAGATTTTGGTCCTTTCCCTATATCAATTTAATAGTGCACTCATTGCGCATATTTCTACATTATATAGCTCTAACAAATAACCTAAGGTATTACTATCTCTAAGTTTTCTAAAATATTTGTGTAAAGTTAAATAAAACAATATGCGTGGTTCGCTTATTTCCATAAATATATACGTAAAGAGCTGTTTGACCAATTAACTATTATATTTAGTCAATCCCAGTGACCGCTTTTTGCTGTGAATTCAACCACAGCTTTTTACTAAAAAAGCATCCCTCGTTTCTAAAAAAAGCATAGCAACTACACTACTCAAAACTTACTTTTCGCATCTACAAAGCCATGATACAGAAACAACTCCCGACTACATTCATAAACGCCAAACTATCAACACACTCCAACTCCCCGTGATCACACCCGAAAGTTATAAATTGATGAGTAATCACTTGCATGGATGCAAGTTAAGCCGTGACTTCGCCATGGATGGCGAATACACGGCGCTTACGTTCACATCAATTGTTAACTTGAGGACACAGTGTGATCCTCGGGTGCGCCGTGGGGTTCCAAGGGGCGGTCGGCGGCAGCCTCTCTTTGGTTGCCATCGCCAACGCGATAAAACCTCGAATAGAGGTTTTTGATCCCTTGAATCTCAAGCTTTTAACGCCAGCAAGCTGCGCGTCTACAAGTAATAGCGCGATATAAAATCGCGACTACAAAACCACTTGTTTAAACCGTGCGAATGTTCGCATGCTTTCATCTGCAATCATTACCTCGTAATCGGGGTTTTGAGCAATTAGCTCATATTGCCCGTTAGGTAATTTATTAACTTTACGAAGTAAATACTGCCCTTCTCCGCCCACATCATCTCGCTCAATTGCTACTATTTGGCCGCGTAACGATCCCGCTTTATCAGGTGTTATAAGCTCAAGTAGCAATAAATCTCCATCAAGTATTGGGTTTTTACCGCCATTCATTGAGTTACCCGATGCGTGTGCTAAAAAATGCACTTGCGGGTCGAGCTTGCCCGCGCCAAGTGGCGCGTCCATTAATTCCATATCGCTCTCATCCCCTGTTTTAAAATGCCCACAAGCAATTTTTATATTAGGGAAATACGGCAGCTTTAATACGTTATCTTGCTCTTTTGCTGAA
Source organism: Pseudoalteromonas sp. AOP7-A1-14 (assembly GCF_052376275.1). Lineage (NCBI taxonomy): Bacteria > Pseudomonadati > Pseudomonadota > Gammaproteobacteria > Alteromonadales > Pseudoalteromonadaceae > Pseudoalteromonas > Pseudoalteromonas sp. AOP7-A1-14. The sequence goes on from NZ_JBQSVO010000026.1 coordinate 20,524, forward strand.
TCGGCAAGCTCTTTAAACTCTAGCTGAGTCACATTGTCAGCTTGTTGCTCTATATTTTGTTCCGTTGTTGCTACATTTACTTTTAATCGCTGACTGTATTTAGCTAAGCTGTATTCAACCAGCTCTAACACGGCGTTATTTAGTAACTCGAGTTTATCTGCGGGTACATCAAACGTGGCTTTTACTGTGTCGTTTTCTAACGTAAACCACTGCGTGCCATCTTTATTTTTATTGGTGTAAGCTTTGATTGGGTTTTTACGCCAGTAGCTTTGCCATATTTGTGAATCAGCGGCGGCTTGTTGTTCTTTAATGGCTAAATCGTGTTGTTTTAAATTTGGATGACGCGCTAATACTTTAGCACTCATTAATGCAAGCTCTGCAACCGTTGGTGGATTAGCAAAGCCATTTAGTGCTACATACGCCTCAAGCAAAATAGCTTTGAAGCATTTGGTCATACTCGTTGTTTGTATGCCTTTGTGCAAAAAGTCATAAAATGGCGCTAGTTGCTCAGCGCTTTGTTGTGCATCATCATCAATGTTTTGTGTTTTAGCGATTAGCTCAAACCAACTAGTGTAATTGCTGTTTACCTTTTTTATATCACCGTAGTGGTAGTAAAACTCACTTAAGGTAGGTAAATGCCCAAGTTGCTCTGCAAGCTGTGTTATATCTTCAAGAGCGGTGGTGCGCTGCGCCTTAGCTAGTTGTTGCCAAAAGTCGGTGACTTTTAAATCAATATTTATAAAACAGCCATCTGCTAGATTTGGCTTTTTAAGCTTTTTCACTACACCACTTGGCGTAGTTTCATGGAGTAACGCATAAGGCTTATTTAAAAAGCTATGATGGTTACCAATAAAGTCAAGCACCACTAAATGCGTTTTACCTTCTAGCGTACGTAAACCACGACCTAATTGCTGTAAAAATAGGATTTTAGAATCACTTGGTCGCAGCATTAAAATAGTATCAATACTTGGTAAATCAGTGCCTTCGTTAAATAGGTCAACAGTAAATAATACTTCAACCTGACGTTGCTCTAATTGTCTAAGTGCTTCGTTACGCCGTACTTTTGATTGGCTGTGTACTGATAGCGCTTTGATACCCGCTTTATTAAACGCAGTTGCCATATAATCTGCATGTTTTGTAGAGATACAAAAGCCCAACGTACGTTGCTGTTTATATTGCTGCCACTGTGCAAGTGCATGTTCAGCACGCTTTTGCGTCGCAAATTTGTTTTCAAGTGCTGCGGGGTCAAATCGACCATTGCGCCATGGAATGGCTTGGTAGTTTACGTTTTCGTCCCAAATGCCGTAGTAATGAAACGGCACTAACGTTTTTTGATCGATGCCTTGCGTTAAGTTTCGCTCAAACACTAAATTGTTGTCACACAATCCTAAAATATCGGCTTGGTCGGTACGTTCTGGTGTGGCGGTTAAACCTAGTAAAAACTGTGGTTCAAAATAGTTTAAAAGCTGGCGGTAAACACGGGCGCTAGCATGATGAAATTCATCAACAATGATGTAGTCAAACGCCGTTGGTGAAAATTGCTGCAAATGATTACTACGGCCAATGGTTTGAATAGATGCAAACAAACATTCTGCATTTTTTTCACGTTGTTTGCCGTTATAAAACCCCGTTGAAAGCGGCAATAATTCAGCAAATGTACGTTGTGCTTGTAACAGTATTTCTTCACGATGCGCGACGAACAAAACACGCTTGGCTTTGAATTGCTTTACATCAAATGCACTTAACCACGTTTTACCCATTCCCGTTGCTAACACCACTAAGCCACGTTTAAAGCCCTCTGTACGAGTTTGAGCTAGCGCGTTGAGCGCTTCAATTTGAGCTGGCCTTGGTGTTTTAGCTTCGCTTTGTTCAATAATTTGTTCTGCTGTATCGGTATGATTTACCGCTACAAACTGCTGTGTTTTTCGCCTAGCAATGTAGCTATAAATCCATTCATGACTTAAATTTGTGACAAACTCGTGATTGAAAATATGATTAAAAGCATTACGAATACTTAAAAACTGCTGCGCTGCTTGGCTTGTTTTTGGCTGCATGTAGTCATGTCGAAAGTTCCACTCATGGCCTTTAGTAAGTGCGCTGGCGCTAATATTACTTGAGCCGATAAATGCACAACCTGACGTAATTTCGCTGGTGCCGTTTGTTTTGACAAAAATATACGACTTCATGTGAAAGCTTTGATTACTCTGTGTTTGGTAAATACGCACATCGACACCACGATCAACCAACGCCATTAGCTCTCTCAAAGCATTAGGATGAGTAATATCAAGGTAGTCTGAGGTAAGGAGTTTAAGTGTTGCACCACTTTGTAAAGCTTCATTGAGTGGGTCGAACAACAAAGCTAAGCCACTAGGTTGAATAAATGAAACAGTAATTTCAATCTCAGTGGCATTATTTATTGCATGCACAAGGTTGGGTAATAACGGGTCATTATCACCAGTAATAAGTTGCTGCTGATTACATTGCAGCTCTTGGTGCTCAATAAAATTATTCACTTATTGCTTCGCTGCGCGTTAATAAGGCATTGAGCCACACTTCGCTTTCACGACCTGGGCGCTGATCAACACTTTGCCATTGTTTTATTATTTTAAATTCGGTGTGCTGGGTAATCAGCGCGGTTAAACCCGCTTCGTTTAAGTCTGTAAACTCACGGCCGTTATGCACACGTTCTTGCGTGCCGTATTTAAACGACACATACAAAACCCCGTTTGGTTTAAGCGCGTGTTGCAGGTTTAAAAACACCTGTGGTAACTCAGCTTTTGGCACGTGCAATAAGCTAGCGCAACACCAAATACCATCGTAGTGATTACTGCAATCAAGCTGCTGAAAGGTGTTAACTTGAACGGGTTGTTGTAAGTAATTGCTGGCAAGCTTTGCAAGTTCTGCGCTTGCGTCAAACGCGCTAACAGTAAAGCCTTGCTGTTTAAAATACGCGGCATCGCGCGCACTGCCACAACCGGCATCTAAAATACGCCCGTGTTGTGCAACGTGCGGTAAAAACTCAGCATAAAGCGCCGACATATCAACATTAAGTGTTGAGTCGCTAAAGCTTTGTGCGTTTTGATTGTAGTAACTGAGTGTTTTATTAGGCACTAATTCTACCGCTCCTTGGTTAATTAATAATACTTAACTACTAGCTTGTTAAGCTTTCATTAAGTTTAATTCTAACCTAACATGAAAATGTATTAAAAAGATAGAGATACTCGATAAGTACCATGCACATAGCCTGCTAGCGGTACAAATGAAGAGTTTAGTTTTATATTGGCATTTGGATCAAAGGTCGCTAGGTTCTAGGGAAGTAACTAGGTCTAGGATTATTGCCGAAGCCCGCGCTATTTTTATCTTCTCTGTGTAGCTAAGCGCTTCTGTGCCCTCGGCGGTAAAATTGGTTTTAAAAGCAATCACAGGCGGAAAAAGGTGCTAGGTGTATTCGCAGCTCGATTCCCGCACCTCAACGCTGATCTTTTAAAATCACCTTGCAAACAAAGCAAATACCGCTAAACTAATCAATAACAAATTAATGACCGATTAAGTAGTCACTTATGCGATCTGAACAAGCATTAAAAATAGCCCAGCGTTTCGGAGATTTAATTCGCCAGCACCGTACTCTGCATTACACGCAAAGCACGTTTGCCAAGATGATTGGTGTGTCACGTTCCACGGTGCAAAAGCTTGAGCAAGGTGAAGTGGTTAAAAGTGACATTTTGTTTGAAGCGTTAGTGGTATTGCAACTACAAGGCTCGTTACTTGATGAAATAAACGAGCTGGCCGCCGATGTTGGTGGTTACAACACGCGCCAGCGTAAAACCAATAAAGCGCAGGTTGTTAACGATGACTTCTGAATGCTATGTCTTTATTGATGGATTAGAAGCCAAACCGGTCATTTGTGGCTTTTTTAAATTAGACACTAAAACTGGCCGTGGTGAATTTAATTACGGTAAAAGTTATTTAGCCCGTGTAGATGCGTTTGCGCTTGACCCTATTCACTTACCTTTAAAGCCTGGGATATTCAGTTACCAAGCAAATAAAGGGGTGTTTGGGGTGTTAAGTGATGCCGGCGCTGACTCGTGGGGGCGTAAGCTCATTTTATCGTTGCACAATACTAAACCACAAAACGAATTAGAATTTTTGCTCGCGGGGTCGGGTTATGGTGTAGGCGCCTTGGTATTTAGTTTGTCGCGCAGTGCGTCAAAACATAAAACCAATAAAAATACCTTGGCTGATTTGGCTTTACTCGATCAAGCAAAAGATAATTTATTAGCGAATAAAGCAATTTCAAATGAGGCTAAAAAAGCCTTTGAGTTTGGTCAAAGTATGGGAGGCGCGCGGCCAAAAACATCAGTACAAATTAAACAAAAGCTTTATTTGGCTAAGTTTAATCGCCAAGACGATTTATTCAACCTAGTTAGAGCCGAACACGCGGCTATGTGTATGGCAAAAGAGTTAGGTATTCGTACAGCTAATACCGCTATTCATGAAACTGAAAACGGCGATGTATTGCTTATTGAACGTTTTGATGTAAGCAAAGACTTACCAACTCATCACTTTTTAAGCGCCAATAGCTTACTGCAAAAGCCTAAAGTGGCAATGAGTGATTTATCGACTTATTATTCGTATGGTGAACTTGCCGAGTTTATTCGCCATTATACAATCGAGTTTGCTGATGATGCCACAGAGCTTTATAAGCGCATGGTATTTAATGCCTTTATTGGTAACACAGATGACCACAGCCGTAACCATGCATTTTTATACTGCTTTGCTGATAAAACATGGCGGCTAAGCCCTGCTTATGACATTACCCCAATCAATAACTCAAAGCAACATGGCATAGGACTCGGTGAAGATGGACGTTTTGCCAGTATAGATAATTTATTATCGCAAACAAAACGTTTTGGTTTGAATGTTTCACAAGCGACAAAAATAATTACGCAGATAGAACAATATACAAGCCAGTGGCGCGAACACTTTCAGCGCTTTGCTAATATAACTGATGATGACATTACACGATTAGAAAGCGTATTGCCCAAGATAAAATAAAGACTTAAAAAGCAATCAATGGCAGGCTAATGACTGACTTTTAAGTCATTAAGTTGTATTTTTAATACCTTACCTCTTGCGTTTTAGTTGCTTACTTTATTGAGCTTTAGTTCACGGCTGTAGCCAGTTTCTACTGCCGCAAAGCCCATTTAGACGCGATATAAAATAGAGCCAACATGCACGTGTTATTTACGGATGCTCATTACAAAAAAACCATTATTTTACTTTTATAACGATAGCCCGCATCAGGCATGGTGCCAATATTTAATGGCGTTACGTTGTTATTATTAAATTTAAGCGCAGCTAATTGCTTACTGCTATTGGGGTTTCAAAACCATCTCCTACTGTATTTAATATTAAGTGCTCAGCTAGTTCAACATTGTCACGACCACAATTAGACGATATTGGTACGCCATATAATAACTGAACGAATTAGTGTCGCATTTTACCACTGAAAAGTTTTAGTCTATGCGCTTAAGCCGAGTCGAATTATGTAAAACTGAAATTTAAAAATAAAATTTAAAAAAGCTTTTACTATTAAGTAGTTGTTCAGCCAAATAAGATTACTATATATCCTAACTTCTGTTGATTCCCCTGATGACATTTGTTGTTTAAGCAGTTTTGCCAGCTCTCCCCCTGAGCTGGCTTTTTTTTTGCCTTATTTGCGCTAGTGCCATAGGGGTTGACATGGTAAAGTGCGGCTAGTTGATTTAACTCCATTCTATTTTCTAGGTATTACTATGCGTAATCACTTACTGGTATTTGTTTTTCTGTTTATTTCTATGTTTTTTTCAACGCAGGCGCTTGCAGCAGCACAAAGCTCAACGCCAACACCCGCAGAGGAACAACAAGCGCTAGATAAGCTTAACGAACCTATGTATAAACCACTTATGGAGCGCTATATACTTGATGAGCTAAAATCAGTTCGTCAAGATCAACAAAAACTCCGTGAAGATGTCACCAAGCAAGTAACTCATGCGCAGCTTGATACGGCCGATCGTGCGTTAACTTACACCACCGATACAATTAATAACGTATTTTTTATTATTACGGCCACCGCGTCTATTTTAGTATTAGTGGGCTGGAACTCACTACGTGATGTTAAAAATAAAGTAGAAGATATAGTAAATACTCGCGTAAGTGTGATCACCGACGAATACGAAGCACGCCTTAATACATTTGAAGAAAAGCTACGTGAGCGCTCTGAAGAAATTTTAAGTAACCAACAAAAAATATCAGTCACTAACGAGGTTCACTCACTGTGGATGCGCGCTAATTTAGAAAGCGATATTTCGAACAAAATTGAAATCTTTGACGATATATTAAAACGCAAGCCAGAAGATGTTGAAGCCATTGCCTACAAAGCCGATGCTCTTTTAGAGCTTAACCAGACTGAAGAAGCGATTAAATTGTGCAATCAGGCGATTGATTTTGACAGCGATTACGGCTATGCCTACTGGCAACGTGCGTGTGCTTATGCGCTAACCCATAAACATACCGATGCGCTTGCTGACATTAAAATGGCGTTAGAATATTCACCTAATTTACGCAATGAATTACTGCATGAGAGCGCGTTTGCAAGCCTACATGATAACGATAGCTTTAACGCTATTTTAGCGGGTAGTTAGCGCTATTTAAGCAAGGGTATAACGTAGGGTGAACAGTTCATCAAGCTGCTCCTCAAACAATCCTTTACTGATTTTAAAGTGTGTGGAGTAAGCCTCGGCTGGCGCTTATAAATTACGCCCCGAGGCACTGTATTACCGTATTACTGTATTGTAAGGCCGGTTTGGCTTTATCGTAGTGCGGTAAACTGGTTGGTAGTAAAGTCAGGCGTCATTAACTGCTTATAGCCTAGCCACAAACGTATTAATATGATCTATGCCAGTAAACCCAAATGGCATCGTCGTTGATTCTTTATAACTCTACTCACTAAACAAATAACCTGAAACAGTTATTTAAAAAAGAGCACTTTGGTGATCTTGCCATTTTCAACTTGATAACTCGTCACAAGTTCAGCACGTTTATCAACCACTTTAGGGTCTTTTGAACAGGTCTCTGACAATTCATGGTCAATAACTATATTACCATGCACAATACGTTTAATAGGCGATGACTGAATACACTTGAGTTTTTTAAACATAATGCCATAACGGGCAATCAGTTTTTCTTTACCTTTAAACAACAGTTCGTTAGGAAAAGCATAAAATTCTACGTCTTCTGCATATAAGCTAATAAATATTTCAATGTTTTTGGCATTATAAGCGGCAATCAATTTCTCAATAACCGCGAGTGACTCACGTGATTGTTTAGCTTTAGTTTGTTGCCTTTTACTCAGCGCTTTTTTTGCTTGATCTATGGCTTTTTCAGCTTCAGTGACCGCAACAGCCTTTTCTTGCTGAGTTTTTGGCTGCTCTGTTATTTCAGCGGCTTCGCTACCTATTACTTTAGAGGCATCTTGCACGGGTTGTAATGGTTCAACTTTTACTTCAGGTTTTGATCGAGACTTTGAAGGCTCATCGGCGTTTTTCTCTATTACCGCTCTAGACTCCGTTAAAACAACTTCTGACTTTTCTTGCTCAGGCTCATCTGCAGACGCTGATTCAACAGCAAGCGACTGCCATGAAAATAATAAAAGGTAAACAAAAAGTAACGGTTTCATAGTATTCCTGACTAATTTTAGAATCGCTAAAATAACAAATTATCGCGCTTTGCGATAGTTTTTTACCAATATTGCTCAACGGTTATATGCCCAGGCTCACGCCGGCGGTTGCGTTGGTAGCCAAGTTCATTAAGCATAGCGGTTGTATCTTTTACCATTTGCGGGTTACCGCAAATCATAAATTGCGCATTATTTGGCATTGTGGGCTCAGTTGCATACTTAAACAGACGCCCATCTTTAATGGTATCAGTAATTCGCCCAGATTCACCATGTTCAGGCTGTTCACGACTAACAACCGGAATATAAGTAAGTTTGGAATAGGTTTGTTGCAATTGCTTTATTTTTTGCTGATAGCTTAAGTCCGTGTTAAAGCGCACCCCATGCACAAGGTACACCTCATCAAACTGCTGCCACACATCGCCTTGCTCGATAATTGATAAAAACGGCCCTATTGCAGTACCCGTACTGAGCATCCACAATTGCTTACTTTTGGGGATCTCATCAAGAGTAAAAAAGCCCGTAGCGCGGCGCTCTATCATTACGTTGTCACCGGGTAATAGCTTTGCAAGTTGTTGTGACAACAAACCATCTTCAACGTTAATAAGGTAAAACTCTAAGTCGTTTGAGCTTGGCGGGTTCACATAAGAGTAAGCCCTTGCTATGCGCTTATCTCCTATCGTTATTGACAGTTTCGTAAATTGGCCTGCTTTAAATGGCTCAACATCGGCGTTCACTATTAAACTAAATAATGTGTCTGTCCACCACACAATATTTTTTACTTTTGCATCTACCCAGTTCGACATAATAGAGTCCTTTAAAATTGGTATATACTTTATATAACAGTGGCAAGGGAAAACAAGAGTGTCAATGTTTGAGCATGTGCGTATTACTTATAAATAGTACTCGCTTGCTCGTTCTTCCAGATAAAAAAGTAACATCGCACACATACCAAAATTAACGCGACTTTACTCTTGCCAATTTTACGCTCGTTAACTGTTTTAACCTATAAAAAAAGCCGCATAAATGCGGCTTTGAGCGGTTAGTCTCACTAAATTTGGCGTGTTTCCTAATTAAGTGAATACGTTACCAAGGAACTTTTATATAAAGTCTATATTGGATTTATTCAATCGACTCTAATGCAATTTTAACCATTTCGTTAAACGTACTTTGACGTTCTTCGCTTGGTGTTGCTTCGCCGGTGATCACGTGGTCACTAACGGTAAATAATGCCATGGCTTTTGCGCCATATTCAGCAGCAACGCCGTACATGCCGGCAGTTTCCATATCAACGGCCAAGACACCTAACTTGTCGAGTTCTTTATAAAATGTGTCATCTGCTTGGTAAAAGGTATCGGTGGTAAATACGTTACCTACTTTAGCCTTAATACCTAGCTCTTTAGCTGTGTTAACGCCATTTAACAGTAAGTCAAAATCTGCAATGGCTGCAAAATCATAACCACGTACGCGAGTACGGTTTACGTTTGAATCAGTGCTAGCGCCTTGTGCAAAAATAACATCGCGAATTTTAATATCACTACCAATACCACCACAGGTACCAATACGAATTAGGTTTTTAACGCCGTAGCTCACAATCAATTCACGGGCATAAATCGACATAGATGGAATACCCATCCCCGACCCCATAATGCTCACAGGCTTACCTTTATAGGTTCCGGTAAAACCGTACATATTACGCACACCAGTGACTTGTATTGCATCATCTAAAAAGTTTTCAGCAATGTATTGCGCACGCAACGGATCGCCTGGCATTAATACTGTAGGTGCAAAATCATCGGTATTGGCATTGATATGAGGAGTACTCATTATTGGTTTCCTTTTTCGTTGGCTAATAACTTATCTTTAAAGCCATCACCATATTCAAGTGCAGGAAGATTAAACCACTGGGCAAGGGTTTGACCTATGTCTGCAAAACTAGCTCGTTCACCAAGTGGGGTATTTTCAAGCCCCGGTTGGTAAGCAATTACAGGTACATATTCGCGGGTATGATCGGTGCCAGGGGCTGTTGGATCACAACCATGATCGGCAGTAATAATTAATAAATCATCTGCTTTTAGCTGATTCAAAATAGTTGGTAAGTAGTCATCAAACTCTTTTAATGCTTTGGCATACCCTACGGCATTACGACGATGACCAAACTTTTCGTCAAAATCAACTAAGTTGGTAAAAATTAAGCTTTGCTCAGGCGCGGTTGCTAGCACTTGTGAGGTTTTCTCTAGCAAGTTTATAAGCCCAGGCGCTTTATGTTTTTGGGTAATACCTTGGTGCGCATAAATATCGGCAATTTTACCAATGCTTATTACTTCACCGCCGTTGTCTGCTAATTTATCAAGCAAAGTTGGTGCTGGCGGTAACACAGAATAATCACGACGATTGCCAGTACGGGCAAAGTCTTGATTAGTAGAACCCAAAAATGGCCGCGCAATCACTCTTCCTATATTCATTTCATCAAGTAGCGCCCGTGCGATTTCGCAAACCTGATAAAGCTTCTCTAGTCCAAATGATTCTTCGTGCGCGGCTATTTGAAACACGCTATCAACTGAGGTGTAGCAAATCGGCTTGCCGGTTTTTACATGCTCTTCACCTAGTTGTTCTAAAATTGTCGTACCTGAGGCATAACAGTTGCCTAAAATACCTGGGATACCTGTACGAGCAATAAGCTCGTCTATAAATTCTTGTGGAAAGCAGGGCTGGGTATCAGGGAAATATCCCCAATCAAACAACACCGGCACACCCGCCATTTCCCAATGACCCGATGGCGTATCTTTACCACTAGATAATTCTTTTGCATAGCCCCAAGCAGCTGCAGGCGCTTGGCGTTCGCTTATCAAACAAGGCTCTTTACCGGCAGCTTCACAGGCATCTGCTAAGCCTAAACGAGTTAAATTTGGCAACGCTAAGTGCTCACCTGTTTCATCTGCGTAGGCTTTTAATAAATGGGCAAACGTGTTCGCGCCAATATCACCAAACTTTTCCGCATCTGGTGCTGCACCAATACCTAGGCTATCTGCCATTAATATAATTGCTCTTGCCATACTCACCTCACATGTTTAATACGGTTACTTTATCCGCTCTTTGGATTTATGAAACAGGACATAAGTCCTGTTTCATAAAACCGAAACAATATAAATTTCACTTTATAAGCGAAGCAAAAGAGATTATTCGTGTCTTTTTTGCTATTGTGATCGACCAACAATATCTCTTTCTGTGTGGGTGAGAACTTTAGTGACACGAACAATAATAGCCATTGCAGGCGCATCTGCGTCGGGCAAATCTCTTTTTAGTAAGACAATTTATAATGAATTAGTCAATGAGCTTGAACCAGGCGCGATTGCTGTAATCGAAGAAGACGCCTATTACAAGGATCAGTCGCATTTGCCGTTCGATCATCGAACACAAACCAACTACGACCATCCTGATGCGTTTGAGCATGCACTTTTACATGAGCATCTCCAACAATTAAGAGCAGGTAATACCATTGAGGTACCTACTTATGACTATGCATTGCATACTCGTAGCGAAGAAACTCGCAAAGTAGCAGCTGCTCAAATTTTAATTGTAGAAGGTATTTTATTATTAAGCGATCCGGCTCTTCGTAAAGAGTTTGATATTATGGTGTTTATCGATACACCATTAGATATCTGCCTTATGCGCCGTATGCAAAGAGATATGGAAATACGAGGCAGAACGTTACAGTCTGTTGTTGAGCAATATCAGGCGACCGTACGCCCGATGTTTTATCAGTTTATTGAGCCTTCGAAGCACAATGCTGATCTAGTAGTTACTCGAGGCGGCAAAAATCGCGTTGCGATTGATATAATCAAAAGTAAAATAAAATCATTATTGCAGCAATAACAGCAGGATAAAAAACATGACAACTTTTATGAGCTTAGTAGGCATGGTTGTACTACTAAGTATTGCTTTTGCAGCATCGACAAATCGCAAAGCAATTAGTTTAAGAACAGTGGGTATCGCTTTTGCCCTGCAATTTATTATTGGTGGTTTTGTACTGTTTTTTGAAGCAGGCAAAAATACCTTAGTAAGTATGTCAAAAGCCGTGTCATCTGTAATTGGTTTTGCTAATGACGGGATTAGCTTTTTATTTGGACCGCTTGCCAACCAAGATACTTTAGGCTTTATTTTTGCGATTCAAGTACTACCGGTTATCGTGTTTTTCTCCGCCCTTGTAGCGGTGCTTTACCATATTGGCGTCATGGATTGGATTATTAGAATTCTAGGTGGTGGCTTACAAAAACTATTAAAAACATCACGACCAGAGTCACTCTCAGCAACAGCTAATATTTTTGTTGGCCAAACTGAAGCGCCTTTAATTGTTAAGCCCTTCATCGCAACAATGACTAAGTCAGAACTGTTCGCAGTTATGGTTGGCGGTCTAGCAACTGTTGCGGGCTCAGTTATGGCTGGTTACGTAATTATTGGGGTTGAACTTAAGTACTTAATTGCAGCTAGCTTTATGGCTGCACCAGGTGGTTTTTTAATGGCAAAAATGATTGTGCCAGAGACTGAAACACCTAAAGACAGCTTAGCTGACCTTGATTTAGATGATGAAAAACCCGTTAATGTTATTGATGCTGCGGCATCTGGTGCAGCAAATGGAATGCATTTAGCCCTTAATGTTGGTGCCATGTTATTAGCCTTTGTTGCTTTAATTGCTCTTTTAAACGGCCTGTTTGGTGGCGTTGGGGGTTTAGTAGCAAGCCTTGGTGGTTGGCTGGTTAATGTTGGCAGTTCGATAGACGGCACTTTTTTCGGTAATCTATTTATCGATATTGGCGCTTGGTTAAGTCACACAGGCCAATGGTTTAGCACAATAACGTTACAAAGTATTTTAGGTTATGTTTTTGCTCCGGTAGCTTGGTTATTAGGCGTACCATGGGATGAAGCCATAATCGCAGGCAGTTTTATAGGTCAAAAGATAGTTGTAAACGAATTTGTAGCTTACTTAGACTTTATAAATTATCGCGATACGTTAAGCGCTCACACGCAAGCGATTGTTACATTCGCATTATGTGGGTTTGCTAATTTATCATCGATAGCAATTTTACTAGGTGGATTGGGCGGTATGGCGCCTAGTCGGCGAAAGGATATCGCACGCTTAGGGCTCAGAGCTGTGTTAGCAGGATCTATGGCTAACCTTATGAGCGCCGCAATTGCTGGTTTTTTCCTCTCGCTAGCTTAGAAACTTTGAGATGAGCCGTAGTTGCAAAACAAACAGATAAAACTTTAAGGGGTTAAAGTTTTATCTGGTTTGAACGATACTTCACCAAGGGCCGCAAGGCCCTTTTATCGTTTTAAAGACGTATAATTAACTACTTTATTACCAGCCAAGCCTGTTTATTTTTAAGGCACATCCCGGCACGGTTAATTTAATTATCGTCAGTTTTATTATTATTAGCTTTTCACCTTTAGTCGTTTTAGTGTTTAAAAATCGCGTTGTAGCCAAATTCCCCTTCCCCCCTAATTAAACCTAACTAACCCTAATTAACACCCAAGCCAGTAGCATATACCCGCACTGACATTGTTAATGCGATTGTAAAGCAGCAAGACTAAAGATATTAAAACCCGACAGACTATTGCTCGCTCATAAAATGAATTAAATTATGATGTTTTAAATCACCTAAATACTATCGAACAAAACATTAGCCATTGAAAATGGCCCTATTGTATTTCAGGTGAAGCGGTATTATGTGCTGCTAAGATTAACACCTCTGTGCGCTATATAAGTGTCTT